>JADFVZ010000135.1 GCA_015222805.1 Pseudomonadota bacterium | reverse complement strand
GCTGCTGAGAAAGCTGCTGCTGAGAAAGCTGCTGCTGAGAAAGCTGCTGCTGAGAAAGCTGCTGCTGAGAAAGCTGCTGCTGAAAGGGCCACTGCACAGAAGGCCATTACTGAAAAAGACAATGCTGAAGAAGCCGCTGCCGAGAAAGCCAAAAAGGATGCGGCCTTTGAAGAAGAGATGGCTGAAATATTCATTGAAGAAGCTCGTGAAGTTCTGGAACGAACTGATACCATCCTGCACAGCTGGCACTCCGACCTAACCAACCAGAAAACCGTTAACAGCCTGAAACGTGAAATCCATACTCTAAAAGGCAGTTCACTGATGGCTGGAATGCCAGCTGTTGGTGGCCTAAGTCATGTTATGGAGGCCCTGCTCGAGAAAATTTCCGAGAAAAGGCTGGTTATAACTAAGTCAATTGTTACCGGACTGGAAGCCGGCTGTGATCATATTCATTCCATGGTCGATTCAATCAGCAAGGGCAAACAGCCTACTGATGAGCAATTAAAAGGTTACATCTCTGCTATAGAGCAACTGGAAAAAACCTCTTCAACAACAAAAACGATCAAGCTGCCAAAAGCTCAGAAACAGCCTGTTCCAGCAGAAAAACCTGTGGCTCCGCGAGCCATCGTTATTCCTGCGCTGCCTGAACAGCCCCGGGTTATCCAGGTCATGTCGGAAAATGTCCAGCCCAGTGAACTCCAGGAGGGCACTGTCAGGGTTAATGCCAGCTTACTCAACGACCTGATCAACTATGCCGGTGAAATCAGTATTTACCGATCTCGACTTGACCAGGAAATCGGTGGTTTCAGGAATAACCTGACTGAAGTTAACCAGACCATCACCCGTTTGCGTGACCAGTTGCGTAAAATGGATATAGAAACTGAGACCCAGATCCTGTCACGATTCCAACGGGAAACTGATTATTCAGAGACTGAGTTTGATCCGCTGGAACTGGATCGATTCTCGACTATACAACAGTTGTCACGGGCGCTCGCCGAGTCGGTCGCGGATTTAACCAGCCTGGAAGATGACCTCGATAATACCGCACGCATATCAGAAACACTCCTGCTCCAACAGTCACGAGTAAATACTGAATTGCATGAAGGCCTGATGCAGACCCGCATGGTCCACTTTGGCACCATAGCACCCAGGTTACGGCGACTGGTACGCCAGGTTTCGAAAGATACCCAAAAGAAGGCCAACCTGACTTTACAGCTTGCAGGTAACTCCGAGGGTATGCTCGACAGGGATGTACTGGAAACAATCACAGCCCCGCTGGAGCATATCATTCGCAATGCCATCGCCCACGGCATTGAAAAACCGGCAGACCGCAAGCAACACAAAAAAGCCGCCGAAGGCAAAATCACCATTACCGTGGAGAATCAGGCAACTGAATTGCTGATCACAGTAGAAGACGATGGCGGCGGCATTAATCTTGAGCAAGTTCGTACTCAAGCCATCAAACGCGGACTGCTGAAGAAATCCGACAAGATCTCTGATACTGCCCTGTTGCGATTTATTATGGAAAGCGGATTTACCACTGCCGAAGAGTTAACCGGTGTCGCCGGTCGCGGTATCGGCATGGATGTGGTCAACAACGAAATTAAGGCCGTTGGCGGCTCTCTCGATATCGATACGAACAAGGGTAAAGGCAGTAGTTTCCGCCTGCGGATTCCGTTCACCCTGGCAGTGATGCAGGCAATTAATGTTACTGCAGGTGAATCTGAATTCGCCATACCGCTGGCAAGTGTTCGCGGGGTTGCCAAACTAACCTCAGAAGATTACACCCAGCGTATGGACAGTAGCAATCCAAGCTATGAGTTCGCCGGTGAAAGCTATCACCTGCTGGAACTTGATCCGGTCCTCGGCTTTGCAGCCACCCCGGTTGGTGACGAAAATATTGCACTGTTAATGATTCGTGCAGGTCAGCATAGGGCCGCTTTCCGGGTTAACAACCTACAGTCTCACCATGAAGTAGTCATTAAACCAGTGGGACAACAGGTTGCGAGTATCCCCGGCATCCTCGGCGGCACGATTACAGGCGACGGTGAAGTATTGATTGTCCTCGACATGGGTCCATTAATTCGCCTGGGTATTTCCCAGGCCAGCCAGACTTCTAAAGACATTATTGAAGTTGTTGCTGAGCCCGAAGAACAACGTGTACCCCTTATCCTGGTTGTGGACGATTCGATTACCATGCGCAAGATTACCTCACGCGTGCTTGAAAACGCTGAAATGGAAGTATTTACGGCCAAAGACGGTCTTGATGCAGTCGAGCAATTGATGGACAGGATGCCTGACCTGATCGTACTGGATATTGAAATGCCGCGTATGGATGGCTATGAGCTGGCAACACACGTACGTGCTGATACCCGTCTGCGTGACTTGCCATTAATTATGATAACTTCAAGATCCGGACAAAAACACCGTGACCGGGCCAAAGAAATCGGCGTTAATCGTTATATGGCTAAACCGTATCAGGAATCTGAAATGGTTAGGAATGTGACCGAACTGCTGGATGAGAGTAAGAAGAGCTAAACCATGGCCAAATCAAGAAGACACTCAAACAAGCCGAAAACACAGATTAAGAAACGACCTGTAGTTAAAAAACAGTCCACAGGCAGGCCTGAGACTGGGCTGGCCTGCATCCTGATAGATATTGGCGACCAGAAAGCTTTACTGCCAAAATCCAGCATGAATGAAATCATTAAGTATCAAAAACCGGAACCTTTCGAAACTGCACCGGAATGGTTGCTGGGCTCTGTAGAGTGGAAAAACTGGCAAGTGCCGATTATTTCTTACGCCCGCCTGTCCGGCATTGGCAGTGACACAAAAAAAACCGGATCACATATTATAATAATCAAATCGCTGGCTAATAACAGGCAAATGCCGTTTATTGGGGTGGTAATCAGTGGCGCACCTATCAGCCTCAACCTTGAAGGCAAGGACATAGTAGAAAACCTGGAGGCTACACCAGCCCTCGGGGTATTTGGCACGGTTAAACTCGCGGGCAAGGAAGATGCCCTGATTCCAGACCTGGATCGCCTGAACCAGCTGGTTGCCCATGCTGCCTACGGAGCTTTGCCTATCACCCAGATACAGTAATCCAGATCTGGTTTAGGAATCACCCATATTTGACACCCTACGCCCAATACTTCAGGACGGCTTGTCAAGATCAGGAGTTTTTTTGCACTCACCTTTTACTGATATGGACCCTGCGTTTTCTTCACCCTCGCTTGTCCACAGGTACAGGGATTCGGCACCCGATTTCGAGGCATCCACCAGGTTAAAAGTAGCAATTATGCCTCTCATATTCGGTAGCACCGAAATCGAATCAGCCACCTGCCCCCGAGGGTCACGACTGTACTACGCCAAAGCTGACTTCCTTGTATGATTACAGCGCCCTGCTCACAGGCCATGAGTACACTGGGAATTGCAGCAGTCGATGTTACCCTGGGTTCTCTGCGTTTTGGGTCCAATATATCTACGATACTTGCCGGGTCGGCGGGCAACGCTATTGTCGTCACCATGCCTGTCCCTGGATCTACACCAGCAATAAGCTCCTTCCCTTCTTGCGTAAATTCATGGCCGCTCTCATCAAGCCAATAGGTTTTGGTAACCAGGTTGAGTTCGGTCCACCAAGATGGTACTGAGATAATGCCCGTCAGAGTGTGTTGAGCCGGTACGTGCCGAAAGCTGACGAGGCCTTTTGAGTCGTTAGAAATCCTGTAGCGCGCTCCAATGAGCCAACCCATTGTCGCCTCTCCAGAACGATGTGCTTCTGGGCTATACCCTACGAGCTGTGGTTGTCGCATAATTGCATTTGCCCGTGCCTCGCGCGCATTAGTATGGGCTAGCGACGCGCCTAGACCGGCTTCCTCTGCACCCACACTGACACCCATTGACTTAGCCGCGAGCGTGTTCCCGTAGATCCTCTGGACACGTTCCTTTGGAGTGACTGCGTAAGTATATATGACGGTATTGTGATCCCTGAGATCCGAGACGAAATTTGCCAGACCCGTATTGATTCCAAGGTAAATCCTGCCACCTTCCACACCTCCAACCAAATGGTATACACGGGGGATACCATGAGCCATGAGGACTTCCTGCGCCGCATCGCGCATTGCACTGGATTTAAACCACTGGATAGTTGTTTTACCTTTCTTGATTGGAGGGTTCCGCTGGTCCTCATAATCAAGATACCCCTGTAATGGACCAAAGAGTATATCTTCCCAGCTGTATTCATCGGCATCTATCTCCCTCACCCAGTCGTCATACGCCTGGCTGTATAGCAGGAAAGTCTCCTCATCCAGTCCTGCCACGTACCTGGCGTACTCTGATTCCATTAAAAGTTCGTACGTACGCTCATCCAGCTCGCCTGCTTCGTTCGGAATATCCCTGGGGGCCTGCGGTTTCTCATCAGCATCGCTAATGTCCCAGACTGAAGGGCCCGTAATTGTCACCTCAACCATCGCATAGGCGCTGGTATCGTGGTGAGGTACAACAGTTGCGTCAAATTTCAGTCGATAAAGCGTGTTACCAGCAATATCATGACGATCGTCGAGCTGATTTTCCAGAATCTCGTTACGGACTTCTTCCCGGTAGGCCATAGCGTCTCGAAGTTGCTCAATCGGGGTATCTACAACCTCATGCGGCGTCTTAGACTTCTCCAGTTGCTGTTGCTGCGGGGTTTGCGGTTTCACCCCTGCTGCGAGTGCGAACGATGTGTTTGAGCTGCTCGATATCCCAGTACTACCCTGTATCCCCTGCGTTGGTTTCTCGCGGAGCTTTTCGCGCAACCACGCGTCCTACTGAAATCGGTCATTCACCAGCCGCTCACGCGAATATACTTCTGGCGTATCCACGTGAATCTTGCCGAATGTCGTACCGGGACTGCTGCTGACGGGTCCTGAGGCTGTAGCGCAGCTAATCACCACTAGAACAGAAAGTAATGCGATGCTCGCACGAATGAAGGCAGCGGCCCTTGTTTGATTTTTTAATGTATTGATTGTTTGTTTACCCCCTCAAAATTGTGCGCTCAATGAACTGCACCCCTGCTTTAAAAACCTTGATTTATAAATATAGTCGAAGAACCTGAATAATTCTCATTTATTATGACAAGCACATTGACTCAGGCAGGGGGGAACAGACCCCGATTAATTCCGCCACCGAAAAGCTCTAGTGTCATGACACTAGTTAAGATCACCATAATATTGCTGGAGTACAGCAATTGCTGCAGGACCGGCCGTTTCTGTTCTAAGCACCCGCGGACCCAGCCTCATGGCCTGTACATTGGCTGCCAGCAGCCGCTCCATTTCAACCGTCGAAAACCCGCCTTCAGGCCCGACCAGCAAATCCACACTATCAGGGTTAATATTTACCCCTGAGATCCCCTGCTCGGCTTCGGGATCAAGGACTACACCATTAGATATATTCTCTGTTGCTAAATAAGTTGCCAATTCCACTGGCTGGCTTAATCTCGGGACATCACTGCGCCCGCATTGCTCGCAGGCGCTAATAATGACCTGTTGCCAATGTCGCATGCGCCGCTCTAGTCGTTTTTCATCAAGGTGTAGTTCCACCCGTTCACTGAGCAACAACTGGATGGAGTCAACCCCCAGCTCAGTCGCTTTTTGCAGGCTGTAGTCCAGGCGCTCACCCCTGCTTAATGCCTGGACCAGCTTGATTTTTATATTGGATGCAGTCAAACCAGGTTCCTGAGAGTTTATTTTCAACTCTACAGTCTTTTTACTACAGGCGATAATTTCACCTGCGTAGTTATAGCCATCACCATTAAACAGTTCAATGCTGTGCCCCTGCCGCAGGCGTAGCACCCGGGCTAAATAATGTGCCTTATCGCCATCAAGTAGAACACTTTCACCAACGTAAAGAAGCTGCTCCAGATATGCCCTTCTGGATTTCACTGACTGCAAGCCCGCTCAATACCCTCAATTGCAACCCGGCCCATTAGCGCGATCTCCTCTGCATTGATAACATAAGGCGGCATAAAATAGACAATATTACCCAGCGGACGCAGGAGTACGCCCTGTGAAAGTCCATATTGATAAACCTCAAGCCCGCGGCGCTCCTGCCACGGCCAGGCTTCCCTGGTTTCACGTTGCTTGACCATTTCGATGGCCAGGACCATACCTGTCTGTCGTATTTCACCTACATGCGGGTGGTCTGTCAGTGTAGAGACCGAGTCCATCATTAATGCGGCCAGTTTCACATTGTTTTCCAGTACCGGCTGATTGGCAAAAATATCCAGGGTAGCTAATGCTGCAGCGCAGGCCAGGGCATTGCCGGTATAACTATGGGAATGTAAAAAGCCCTTGAGGCTGGCATAATCTGAATAGAACGCCGAATAGACATCTTCACTGGTAAGCACTGCGGACATGGGTAAATAGCCACCGGTTAAACCTTTGGACAAACACATGAAGTCAGGGCTGATATCAGCCTGTTCACAGGCAAACATGGTTCCGGTCCGACCGAAGCCGACGGCAATTTCATCAGCTATCAGGTGCACATTGTACTGATCACACAAGCTACGCAGGCCACTGAGATAATGCGGGTGGTACATGCGCATTCCACCGGCACACTGAATAAGCGGCTCAACAATAACCGCACAGATTTCACCTGAATTGGCAGATAAAATCTTTTCCATCTCCAGCAGGCATCGAACCGCAGTGTCATAGCTGTCCTCACCTTCCTGCCCCTGCCAGGCATCCGGTGACGGCGCCACGATGGGCTCCAGCAACAGGGGGCCATAAGTGTCCTTATACAGGCTGACATCTCCCAGCGCCAATGCACCCAGAGTTTCGCCATGATAACTGCCGCTAAGGTTTACAAAACGCTGGCGCCTGGGTTCGCCCCGGTTAAGCCAGTAGTGAAAGCTCATTTTTAAAGCCACTTCGACGGCAGCTGAACCATTATCAGCATAAAAGACCCTGCTGAGACGATCAGGGGTCATAGCCACCAGGCGTTCAGCAAGTTCAACCGCGGGTTCGTGACTGAAACCAGCGAGGATGACATGCTCCAGTCTATCCAGTTGCTGTTTTATCGCCGTGCTGATCAGGGGATTGTTATGCCCGAAAATATTTACCCACCATGAAGAAATCGCATCCAGGTAACGCTTACCCTCAAGGTCTTCCAGCCAGACGCCCTGACCGCTGCGAATCGGGATAAGCGGGAGGCTTTCATGATCCTGCATCTGGGTACAGGGATGCCAGAGTACCGCCAGGTCCCGCGCCATAAATTCTTTATTTAGCATAAGTCACCACTACTGGTATGATTAGATGTTATTGAACTGAATTATAGACGGAATGAGCCAATGCGACAGAACCCATCTCCTAATCACATGTATCCTAAACATACTGGGACGAATTACGGCTTTACCCTGATTGAAATCCTCGTAGTGGTAGTGATTATGGGAATACTTGCCGCCATCATTGTTCCCCGGGTTATGGATCAACCAGACCAGGCACGGGTCACCAAAGCGAAAACTGATATACAGTCCCTGGTAACAGCCCTGGAAATGTATAAACTGCAGAATTATAACTATCCCAGTACCAACCAGGGGCTAGAGGCCCTGGTCAGCAAACCCAGCGGGCAGCCTGAAGCACGCAACTGGAAAACCGGCGGTTATATTGACCGCCTGCCAAAAGACCCCTGGGGCAACAGTTATAAATACCTGAGCCCGGGCGTACATGGACTTTTCGATGTTTATTCCCTCGGTGCAGATGGCCTTTCTGGCGGTGAAGATATTGCCAGGGACATTGGCTCCTGGTCTGATTAATCAAATTTGATTTACTCAGGGTAGTATTCAAAATCCCGTGAACCATCAATCCTATGCACAACGGGGAATGACCCTGCTGGAAATCCTGGTGGTGCTGGTGATAACCGCGACCCTTACAAGCCTGGTTGTACTCAGTTTCAGCAACAGCAGTGGAGACCAGTTACAGACGGATGCCAGGCGCTTTACCACGCTCCTGGAACAACATTGCCAGGATGCTATGTTGCTGGGACAAATACGCGGGCTCAGCCTGGACGAGCGCGGCTATCAATTCTGGTACCGTGCCAATCAGCAGTGGCTTGATGCCGGCAACGGTCAACGACTTTACCGCCCACGAGAATGGGCAGGTGACTGGGACCTGGAACTGAGCATCAACGGACTGCCCGAGAGCTTGAGCCGGAACCTGAATCATACTGAACAACCACCCCAGCTTGTCTGCATGCCTGATGGCCTGTTGCCTTTGTTTGTTTTGCGGATCAGCTCTCCACAGCGCAAAATCCCCGGTTTACGACTCATCAGTGCGGGTGGTAAAAATATCGTTTTCGAGCCGGCATTATGAACACTCACCTGCGGAGCATGCCACCCCGGGGGTTTACCCTGCTGGAAGTCCTCATAGCCATGGTTATCATTGGCATTGCCTTGCTGGCACTTTCATCAACCGGTTCAAAGCAAGTCAGGCAACTGAGTGAACTCCAAGAACAAACCCTGGCACATTGGGTCGCCCAGAACATTATCACCGAATTCAGGCTATCTAACAGTCATTCCGTTGGAGAAACACACGGTGTCGAAAAAATGGGCGAACGTAACTGGTACTGGTATTTAAATGCCGCGCCCGCATCGGACCCGCTGCTACTGCGCCTTGAAGCCGCTATCTACTCCGACCCGCAGCAGCAAAACCTGGTGCTGGCGGAAACCGGCTTTAGCCTGAGCGAGAGTCGGCGATGATTTATCGCAGGCAAAATAATTCACAATTTCACAATTTCGCAAACAGCTGCGGGTTTACCCTGCTCGAGCTATTAGTTGCACTGAGCATCTTTTCACTGATAGCAACTGCCGGTTACAGCGGCCTTATAAGCCTCAGTCGAGCCTTACAGGTTCAACGAGACAGTTCCAGCCAGCTGGCAGACATTCAATGGGCTATTGCCCGCCTGGATCGTGATTTAATCCAGGCGATTAACCGCCCGCAGCGCACTGAGAATAATATATTACCTGCCTTCAGCGGTGACAGTCGTCAGCTCAGCCTGGTAACCCTGGCAGGCAATCAATTAGTACAACAGCCATTGAGTGAAGAAAGACCCGTACACTGGCAATGGCAACAGCCGGCATTAGTCCGCCAACTGTGGCAGCTTCCTGATCGGCTATCCTCCAACCTGCCGCTTTCACGCAGTATCCTGCTGGAAAATATTGAAACACTGGAGTTTCGATACCAGGATATCAACGGCAACTGGAGGGCACAGTGGAACAGTGAACAACAGGGCGGACACCTGCCCCGGGCAGTACAGGTAAGGCTGCAAATAACTGGCTTCGGAGAGGTCAGGCGAGTGCTTGAATTACCCGGGCGGCGCATATGAAAACACTTATCCTACCAGTGAAACAAAAAGGTGCCGCCCTGTTAATTGCGCTAGCTATAACCGTACTGGCTGCCGTGCTGGCTATCCAGGCAATTGAAACCGGTCAGCTGGATATGCGCCGAAGCAGCATCCTGATTCGCAGTGACCAGGCACAGCAATTGGCATTGGCTATGGAAGACTGGGCCATCAGCCTGATACAAAGAGATCAAGGTGACCCGCGTGGAGCAGCCTATGACGGTCTCGAAGATATCTGGTACCAGCAACTGCCGGTTACCCAGGTAACGGGCGGAACCATCAGTGCTCGCCTGACCGATCTCGACGGCCGCTTTAACCTCAATAGCCTGCTGGATGTAGACGGCATTACCGATCCGCTGGCACTTGGGCGCTTCCGTCGCCTGCTGGGTATTTTGCAGCTTAACCCTGTGATTGCTGATCAGTTGCTGGACTGGCTGGATAACGATACCTCGCCACAGCCCCAGGGGGCCGAGGACGATGTTTATCGTAATCGTCAAACACCGGCCCTGGCTGCTAATCAAATGATCAGCCATGTTTCAGAACTACGTTTGTTACCCGCAGTGGATGCAGTCGCATGGCAACGCATTGAGGCCTTTGTACAGGCAAGTCCACAGCACACTGCCAGTATCAATGTAAATACCGCCCCTGCTGAAGTCCTGTTGTCACTGGCAGATGGAATCACCCGGCAAATGATCAACAGCGTTATCCGCCAACGGGGTGGCGGTTTCGATAAACTTTCAGTTTTTTTGCAGCAAAGCGTGTTTGAAAACATTAACATAGACCCGCGAGGGCTGGATATCCATAGTCGCAACTACCGGGCCATTGCAGAAATCCAGCTCGACGGTGAAGTCAGCCGTTTCGAAACCCTGTTACAGCGCAGCGGCAGCGTTTATCATGTGTCATTCCGCAGGCGAATTTTACTCTAAGGAAACCCCGGCCTAAATGAAAAAGGTGTTCTATATTACTTGTGCTGCCCCAGTCGGCAAGCCTGACAGCAGTTCCAGTTGGCACTGGTCCGCTGCCCCGGGTGCCGACATAGGTGCTGCCATGGACACGGGTTTAGAATGGGGAAATACCAGCCAGCTGCAAGCTGTGGTTGCTGAACTGCCGGAGTCCACTCACCTGGTTCTCCTGCTGCCCAGTGAACACATCCTGTTAACCAGTGTTGATATCCCCGCCCGGCAAGCGGCACAGATACGCCAGGCTGCACCTTTTGCAATCGAAGAACTGCTAGCCTGCGACCCGGCCAGGCTGCATGTAGTTACCCGACGCAACCCTGAAACCGGTAAGGTCGACATTGCAGGGATTGACCGCAAATTCCTCAAAGCCCGCCTGGATGAGTTAAAGGCTCTGGATATAACCCCCCGGGAAGCTTATGCCGATGTCTCCCGCCTGGGCGTTCCGGAACCGGGCACAATCATCATCAGCAAACAAAATGGTTGTGATCGCGTGTTATTGCGCTGGGGTGCACATCAGGGTACCGCAATGTCAACCGGACTGTTGGCTGATTGGCTGCCCCTGCTCCTGCAGGAGCAAACCCAACCTGCACTTAGCCGTCTGCTGCTGGATCCAGGTAAAGCACAGCAGATAATGTCAGCAACCGACTTTGAAAACCTGCCAGAGCTGGAAGTTACTTACCGCGCTGATTTTCATCCGGCAGACCCAGTTGCGGGTATCAACCTGCTCAGCGGAGAATTCCGCCCAGCAGCCGATGTTGCAGGTCAGCAAAACTGGTATAAGCCACTCATCCTGGCTGCGGCGGCACTGGTCTTATTCATCTTTACTGCAGCACTGGGCCAGTACCGCGACAGCTTACAACTTGATAACCTCAACGCTGCCATTGAAAGCACATTCCGGGAAGCTTTCCCCGCTGTGCAGCGAATTGAAGACCCGATGATACAGGCACGTCAACAACTTGCCTTGCTGGGTGATGCGGGAGCAGGCAAGGATGGCTTCCTTACAAGGATGAATGAATTTGCCGGTGCACTAAAACAACCCGCTGCTGTACAGGTCAATTCACTTGATTATCGTGAAAGCAGGCTGGAAGTAAAGCTGCATGCAGCTAATATAGGCGAACTCGAAGCCCTGGCTGAATCCATCCGCCGGCAAGGTGGGGATGCGGCGCTTTCATCTGCCAGTCTGGGCGAGAAAGGCGTCGATGCCCGCCTGCTGCTTACGGGTCCTGGCTTATGAAACAGTGGTGGCATGACTTACAGCAGCGCGAGCAGCAGCTGATCCTAATCGGTACACTGTTACTGGCTATGGTTTTACTCTGGGCATTTGCCTGGCTGCCATATCAGCAAAATAAAGAGAATACACAGTCCCGCATCAACGCTCGCGGAAAACAGCTGATCGAAATAACCCAAATAGCGGCAAGGGCCCAAAACGTAAAACAAACCGGACAACCTGCCGCTAGTGCGACAAGCCGGGGCGCACGTTCCTTACTCCGTATTACCGATGAAAGCGCACGTGCAGCCGGCCTGGCCGCAGCACTTAAGCGAATTGAACCGGACTCCGAAAAACAGGTTCAGGTCTGGCTGGAAAATGCAGATTTTGACAAGTTGATCAGCTGGCTTGAATTAATCGATAACAAATATGCCATTACTGTTCATAGCACGAGCATTAACAAAGTCTCTAAAAACACGGTCGGTGCTGTCAATGCGCATATAATACTAAGAGACCCCTGATCTATCCATGAAACCATTCCTTACACCCGGAACACATCCGGGACCCCCGGATAAAAATGCCTAAATTCCTCTTCCGCCTGATTATTACAGCCCTGTTACTGCTGCTATTGCTGACCGGATTGGCATGGTTTGCCCCTGCCAGCCTGCTGGGCTACTGGCTGGAAAAACAACAGGCTCCGCTGCAGCTTGGCCTGCTGGAAGGCCAGCTTCGCTCAGGTTCCGCCCGCCAGGCCCGCTGGAACGGTCTTGACCTCGGTAAGCTGGAGTGGCAGTTGGGTCACTATAAATTCAACCCACCCTCTAGCCAGGTTAATATCCAGGCTAGCGGGCCGCAAATACATGCACAAGGCACTTTTCGTGTTGCAGATGAGCATATATCTTCGAATAAATTGTCCGGATATTTTCCAGCCGGCTGGCTGGACTTACAGGGAGTGGCACCCTTCATATATGCCAGCGGGAAAATTCAATTCACCTTCTCAGAGCTTGATATCAGCACTAACAGAAACCCTTCAGCAATCGGACTAATGGACTGGAAGAATGCCGGTTTGAATGGCTTGCTTGATGTCAGCCTCGGAAACATCCACTTCGATATCAACACCACTGAAAATAATGAACAAGCATCGAAGCGGGTCAATAACTCCCACAAAGTAATCGTTCATTTCAACACCGAGGGCAATACTGAACTGCAATTAAACGGTACAATTAAGACTGACGGCCTTCGCTACCAGCTCGATTGTCTGGCTCGTGCCACCACCGGCAGGGCTGATATAATCCGTTTTCTGCAAAAAGCAGGAAAAGCTGAAGCTGGAGGAGCATACCGGATACAATTCAAGGGTCTGCTGTCCCCCGGCAATTAACCAGAGCAAGCAAATGACAAAACAAGTTAGAGATGATGGCTACTACCCGTACCTGCAGACTGCTTTAAATGCTTCCAGGGCCGCCAGTAAAATTGCCAGCCACTACTATCAGCTGGCACAGAATGAGCAACTGGAAATAGATATCAAAGAAGACCAGAGCCCGGTAACTATTGCCGATCGCGAGGCAGAAACCGCAATCCGTGAAATCATCCTTGGAGATTGGCCAGCTCATGACATTTATGGTGAGGAGCATGGTCGCACCCATACTGATTCTGATTTTCTCTGGCTGGTCGATCCCATCGACGGCACAAAAAGCTTTGTCCGCGGTTACGGTTTTTTCTCTGTACAGATCGCACTAATGGTGAAAGGCGAACTGGTGCTGGGCGTCAGCTGTGCCCCGGAGATGGATGAACTGGCCTGGGCCGTTCGCGGGGAAGGCGCCTACCTTAACGATAAAGCTATCCATGTCAGTGATATCAAACGGCTGGATACAAGTACTGTTTCCACTGGAAACCTGGGTTCGATTGCGACCAGTCCAAGCTGGGCCGCATTGGGAGAAGTCCTCGCTGGCTGTGGTAAAACCCGCGGTTATGGCGACTTCTATCACTACCACCGCCTGGCTGCAGGGCAACTGGAAATAGTCATTGAGTCCAACCTCAATATTCTCGATATCGCCGCCCTCACCATCATCATTGAAGAAGCCGGCGGCAAGGTCACAGACCTGCAAGGCCAGCCGGTTGACCTGGAAACAGGTTCACTGCTTGCCACTAACGGCCAACTGCATACCGAAATACTCAGCAGGCTGGATTATTAATGCCGACCCTGCCGTTAATCCACAAGATCAAACGTATCAGCCCGAGCAGGCTTTTCAATATCGAGCAGCTCTCGCTGGAGTTTTCCAATGGGGAAAAGCGCCTTTATGAGCGCCTGGTACCAGGCGATGTTGGCGCGGTAATTGTGGTGCCAATAATTGATGCTGAAAACATCCTGCTGATCCGTGAATACGCCGCTGGCATCCACGCCTACGAAGTCGGTCTGCCCAAAGGCGGCCTGGAAGCCAATGAATCGATACTGGATGCCGCCAATCGCGAACTCAAAGAAGAAGCCGGGTTCGGCGCCCGGAAACTCGATTACCTGACCTCATTAAGCCTGGCCCCCGGCTATATGACCCACCATACACATATTGTCCTGGCACGCGACCTCTACCCTGAATCCCTGCCCGGTGATGAGCCCGAAGAGATAGAGACCCTGCAATGGCCTATCGCACGTATCGGCGACCTGGTTAATCGGACAGACTGCAGTGAAGGCCGCTCACTGGCCGCCCTTTACCTGGCACGGGATTTCCTCGAAGGTAAGTGGCAGCCGGCAGATACCTCGCCACCTGATGCCTATATAAACACCAATGAAGAATGAAACTTTTATGATGAACCTAAACAGCCCCCTCGATAAAGATAACCTGCGTGAACTACGCCTGGCCTGCGTCAAAATAGCAGACCAGGCGGGATTAGCCATACTCAAAGTCTATAACGAAGATGACCTCGGTATCGTTACCAAAGACGATGATAGTCCATTGACACGCGCAGACCTGGCCAGTCATAAGGTTATCGTTGCAGCATTGGAAGAACTTACACCCGACTGGCCCATCCTGTCCGAGGAATCTACCGGGATAAGTACAGCAACCCGCCGCAAGTGGCAACGATACTGGCTGGTAGATCCGCTTGACGGCACTAAAGAATTTATTAAACGCAATGGTGAATTCACCGTAAATATTGCCCTGATTGACAATGGTCGCCCTATCCTTGGCGTGGTACAGGTACCGGTAAGCAACTATTGTTATTCCGGCAGTGAACTTGAAGGTGCCTTTTTGCGTTCTGTAGAAGCCGTTGAGAAATCCATTCAGGTACGCCTTCCGCCGGCGTCACCACCCATCGTTGTCGGCAGTCGCTCACATGCCAGTCCGCGGGTAAAATCCTATCTGGAAAACCTCGGGTCGCATGACCTGACCTCCATGGGCAGCTCACTTAAATTCTGCCTGGTTGCATCTGGACAAGCCGATCTTTATCCCCGCCTGGGCCCAACCATGGAATGGGATACCGGAGCAGCACAGGCGATTGTTGAAGCAGCCGGTGGTAAGGTTATGCGGACTGACAACACGCCCCTGGACTACAACCAGCGCGCCACCTTGTTAAACCCTGAGTTCCTGGTCATCGGCGATGCTGCTGTTAACTGGGCAGGTTTTGTTCCAGCGGGCGCCACCCATATGGAAACACTGGAAGGCTAGTGCCATAACACTGTCCTTGACCTGAGCAGCCGGGCGATGTATAAACTCACCAGCATCTAAGTGCTATCCTGGCATGACAAGCGATAGCCATCAGGAATAACCAATAATAATAAATTACAACAAGAGCAAAAATGGTGTGGGGACTCAGCGGCTTCGGCCGCTTTTTTATTCTCTAGTGTCATGTCAAATCTATATGACATAACATCAGGACAACAGCCATGAACCCGTCATTCCGAACAAAAAAACCTGCAATAAAACTTTGTTTCCTGCTACTTATAGCTGCAGTTGCATTGAGCGCCGGCCTGACTTACTGGTTTGCCGTTCCGGAACTGCACCGCAGCCTGGCAACCATCGAAGGCATGGGAGAATACCTGCAGCAGGTTGAAGAAAAAAACCAGTCATTGATAGCCGATAAAATATTGCTCGAACAACAGTTCAGCATTGTCCGTGGCGCTAACAATCGCCTGCTGGAAACAGAAAAAGAATACCAGTCCGAGGTTGCTGAAATCAGCAGTGAACTGGCGTTTTACCGCCGCCTTGCCGGTGCTAGCGGTAAACTGGAAGGGCTGACTATCAATAAATTCCTGTTACATGCAACCGCATCAGAACGCGTCTTTCGTTTCAATCTCACGCTAACCCAGAACATACAGAAAGCACGTACTATTAGCGGTGATATCGTTATTTCACTGCGTGGATCCCTGGCCAATCAACCCGGCCTGCTGGACTGGCAATCACTCAATCCGGAAGACACAGGCCTGCCAAAGTTCAGTTTCAAATACTTCCAACAGGTTGATGGCTATATGACCTTGCCGGAAAACTTTATTCCCGAAACTGTTGAAATCACTTTACGGGCAAGCAAAAAAAACCGGGTGCAGGCCAGTTTTTCATGGCAGGACAGCCTCGCCAGCAAACCATAATTACCCCGAACATACACAGGCAACTGAAAGAGCGTAAAATACCAACGTGGATACACTAGCAAACAATTCTATTGATGATACCGCTGACCTGGTCCTGACCAGTGCGGCCGCACGAAAAGTCCAGGAACTGATTCTTGAGGAAAAAAACCCTGAACTTAAATTACGTGTGTATATCTCCGGCGGAGGCTGTTCCGGGTTCCAGTATGGCTTTTCATTCGATGAAGATACTGAAGAAGGCGATATCGTCATCGAAAATGATGGGGTGCAACTGCTGGTAGACCCCCTCAGCCTGCAATACCTCGAGGGTGCAGAAGTTGACTACAGCGAAAACCTGCTAGGCTCCCGTTTTGTCATTCGCAATCCCAATGCAACCACTACCTGCGGTTGTGGCTCATCCTTTAGTATCTAAAACCATAATCATAAATGTCAGCTAAAATTGATCGACTCACAGCCTCAACCCTGAACCGCTTCAGTGGTGTCAGGCTCGATCGCCTGGTTGATTATCGTGAAGATGCAAGCTGGCAAAAGCAACAACTGAAAAATCAAAACACCCGACTGGTACCACTCTGGCGCAGTCGCTGCCTGGTAGAAAAGACCGCGGATCAGAACTACGAAGCCGTTTATGTGCATCCATCTGAACTACAGCAATACAATGTTATCCGCGAGCCGACTTTACTCGGCAAAAAAGACGACCAGGTCTATTTCGCAGTGACAGTCAATGACCAGCAGCGTGAGCACCTGTTGAAGCATCACAATAACAGTGAATTTTCAGACTTGCGTATCCTTGCCGGAGATATGCACCCACTAAAGGCCGGCATACTCGCTTATGCCAAGGCACTGCATTACTGGCAGCACCGGCACACTTTCTGCGGTACCTGCGGTGCGGCAAACATCCTCCATTCTGGTGGCCATCGCATGGTCTGCAGCAATGATGAGTGTGGCCGTCAAACCTTCCCGCGCATTGATCCGGCGATTATTGTGCTGGTATCCCATGGTGATGCCTGCCTGTTGGGCAGGCAGGCTCGCTGGCCGATAAATCGATTCTCTACCCTGGCGGGTTTCGTCGAACCCGGCGAAAGCCTGGAAGATGCGGTGGTCAGGGAAATATGGGAAGAAGCCCGCGTTCGATTGAAAACCATTTCTTACCGTTCCTCACAGCCATGGCCTTTTCCAGCGGCTGCAATGGCGGGTTTTATTGCCGAAGCAGAATCGCGCGATTGTGAAATCGGTGATAATGAACTTGAGGCTATTCGCTGGTTTTCAAGCAAGGAACTCCCCCAATTACTCGCAAAGGGTGAAATATACATGCCCAATAGAGTCTCCATTGCCTTCCAGTTAGTCTCCGAGTGGTATCTCGGACAAACCGGCGATGACCTCCGTCAATTGATCAGGGAAATGCAGCCTTCAGGTCCTGGCAGGCACAACAAAAACACCTGTTAATTCAGCTGACATTAATTTACGCTAGAATGACCACGTCATCATAGAAGTTATACCCGCATGAAAATACTCGCCATCCTGATAGCTATTACGCTTACCCACTTATTCCCAATGCTGTACAGGTACCGGGGCTCTGGCTGGCTTGAAAAATATATTCGTAAAGCGAATAACCAGTTATCCATACTGCCGGGCTGGGCCGGCGTCACCAGTGTTGTGCTGCTACCCCTGATTCCACTGGTTATGCTATGGCTGGTCATGCAGTTGAGTTCAGCTTTGCTCGGCAACCTTGGGATATTTCTCCTCGCTATAGTTGTTCTACTGTATTGTTTCGGCCCGCGTGACCTTGATGCCGATATCAAAGCCTACCTGCAGGCAGAAACAACTGCAGATAAATGCAAAGCCATGACACATTTGTGCGGCCCCGCCTGTAACACGATCGCCGGCGACCATGAACATCCCATTGATGATCAGGCTGACATTCTCAATGACAGCCCGCTTATGGCCGGTGCCGTCTTCCAGCAGGCCCTGCGTCGCTGGTTTGCAATTATCTTCTGGTTTGCGATTGCCGGGATTATCGGTGCATTGGCGTATCGGCTTATAGAATGGCTAAGCCACAGGGCCCTGCCATTAAGTGATCAGCAACGGGAAAATTTTCGAACTGTATGCAGCGCGATGGAGTGGCCAGTTGCCCAGTTGATGACGCTGTCGCTGGCAATTGCGGCTGATTTTGATTCTGTTTATTCTGCCTGGAAGCAATACCACAACGAACAGGGACATTCACTTTTCGAGGGGGATAACGGCTTTTTGCGAGCCGCCGCCTGCAGTATAGTCCTCACCGGTTCAGCAGGTAATGACGGTTTTGCCGATCAACTTGAAAACGAACCCCACGCAGTTGTACAACAGGCAATGGATCTGATCTGGAGGGTTATGGGTGTCTGGTTGGCTGTATTGGCAATACTCTTGCTCGCGGGCTGGCTCAATTGATAAAGTCAGGCTGGAGCTGGCGCCTGGGTCTATCATTTTGCATTTTACTGATAGGCTTCCCTGCCACTGCTGCGATTACACTAGTCAATGCCGATGGCAGCACCACCAGCCTGGAAAAACCCGCCGACACGGTGGTGACGCTCTCCCCAAACCTAACTGAGATGGTGTTTGCAGCTGGGGGTAGCAGCAAGTTGAAGGCTGTAGTCGAATGGAGTGACTATCCGCAGGCTGCAAAGAGCCTGCCACGGATTGGTGACGCCTTTCGGCTGGATATGGAACAACTATTGAAACTGAAACCCGACCTGGTTATTGCCTGGGATTCAGGCAATCCGACTGAAGTGCTGGATAAAATCGAATCATTGGGAATCCCTGTCTGGCGAACCGGGGTTTCCACACCCGAACAAATTGCCGACCTGCTTGAAAACATAGGACAGGCCCTGTCAACTTCAGAAACAGCCACGAGTGCAGCGTCAGATTATCGCCGGCAGCTTGAAGCATTGCGTAAGCAATACCAGGATACCCCTCCTTTTCGATACTTTATCCAGCTTCACCCCAAACCCCTTTATACCGTTAATGGCGAGCACCTGATCACTCGAGCCCTGAGCCTATGCCATGGGGAAAATATTTTTACCAGCCTGGCTGTTCTTGCACCTGCAGTCAGTACTGAAGCTGTCTTGTCGGCAGCCCCGGAGGTCATTTTTTATACCCAGTCAGATAACCCGGGGAGTATACAAAACGATGCCATAAAAACCTGGATTCCCTGGCTGGGAAATAGCCACAAACCCCGTTTCACTCAGCTGAACCCCGACTGGATCACCCGCCCCGGCCCACGCCTGCTTGCTGGAATTCACCAGGCCTGCCAGCCACAGCAACCGAAATAGTCTGTTAACTGATGCCTACGATGCGCAGAAAAATTGCTGCCCTGCTGGAATCCAGAGAGGATAAGTCTGCCCTCGGGAAATTGATCGATGGTTTTCTAGTCACCTTGATCATTTTAAACATACTGGCTGTCATTATTGAATCCGTGGAAAGTATTTTTTTACAATACCAACACGTTTTCTGGGCTATAGAATTATTCAGCGTCGGTGTTTTTACGCTCGAGTACCTCCTCAGGTTATGGACCTGTGTCGACATGCAGGACCCACGCTATCACTCCACAGTCAAAGGACGGTTACGCTGGGCATTTTCTCCACTGGGATTGATTGACCTACTGGCTATCATGCCATTCTATGTTCAGGTTTTCCTCATCCAGCCGGGCTCAAGCAACTGGCTGATTCTCAGGGCACTCAGGGGCTTCCGGATACTACGGATATTCAAACTAACCCGTTTTTCACCTGGCATGAAGGCGCTGGTCACCGTACTGAAGCAGGAATCAGCAACCCTGGCCGTTGCCGGGTTTATCCTGTTTATTCTGGTCATCCTCAGCTCATGGGGTATTTATGCACTCGAGCACGATGCGCAACCGGAAGAATTTTCCAGTATTCCAGCCGCCATGTGGTGGACTGTTGTGACCCTGACGACACTGGGATATGGTGATGTAGTTCCGATAACATCGGCTGGCAAAGTATTTGCCGGTTTCATTGCCCTGATGGGGATTGGCATGCTGGCATTACCCGCCGGTATCCTTGCCTCAGGATTCTCTGCAGAAATCCACCGCCGCAAGGATGCGTTTGAACAAGTAGCAGAAACGGTTATAACTGATGGGATTATCTCAATCAGTGAAGCACGAGAGCTCGAGCAGTATCGCGAGAGCCTGGGCCTTTCCAAGGAACAGGCGCAAAGCCTGATCAAAACAGCTGAACGTGATCGACGAAAACAACATGCAGATACCTGTCCTCACTGCGGAAAGTCACTCACGAATGAACTTGCTAATAAAATAACAGGAGACGGCAATTCATAAAACAGCTTCAAACCCGGTATCTACCTATTATTGCCACAGCAACCTTTGCTGCGGAGGGTCAGGGGAAATAATTGTTTTACCATTACCCAGACTATCCACCCAGCAAGACTAATTCAGTAAATTTGCTGTGGATAGATATTCAGCCCGGTAGTACCCAGGTCGGTAAAATTACCAATAATATCGTGGCTTTCGCCATTCGCTTAAAGACATTAGCCAATATGAAAACACCAGGTCCATACTGAAAGATGGCAATATACCAAAGCCACTATTAATTAACCGTGGGCAGAGTTTCACTACTAAATTGCCAAACCCTGATACTTGTACTATAGTTGATATGGGGATTTTGTATATATACGCATGTATATATGTTGAGGCACTTTGTAGGAAATTACCTACAGGAAGTAGCATAGATCAACGGATTGGTCACCGACACAAAGTGATAGATAATATCTAGGTTGAAGTAACTTAGAATTGACATTTTGGAGAAGGGGCCATGGTAAACGAACTTAATGTACTGGACAGGATGCGAGCATCCTTACGCGTCCACCAATTTAATGTAAACACAGAAAAAGCCTATATGTACTGGGCACGGGCTTTTGTTGAGTATCACAATAATCAGAACCCGGCTGAGCTGGGTCGTGCTGATGTTGAGTCTTTCATTTCCTATCTTGCAACGGAGCGTTATGCTGCAGTGCAAACTCAAAACCAGGCATTGCATGCTGTGCTCTTCCTGTATAAAGATGTTATCGGCGGTTGCCCTGACTGGTTGAAAGAGCTTGTTGCAGAACATGAAGCAACCCGCAAGTCCAATATCCTCAGCAAAGATGAAGTTCAAAGCTTGCTGTCGAATCTCTATGGTCAGGAATGGTTGGTAATTTCCCTGATCTATGGTGCAGGCCTGCGTGCTAATGAGTGTGTGAATCTGCGCATCCGGGATATTGACCTGCAGGAAGAAAGCATCCTGGTGAGGCAGCCAAATGGCGCAGCCGGTTGGAGGACTTTGCTACCCAGGAAACTCATTCCATCAATCAAAACACATATTGAAGATCGCAAACTATTACACATTAAAGATATTGCTGATGGACTGGGTGAGGTATTCCTGCCCACAAATGTGCTTGAGTTGTATCCTAATGCGGCTCGTTCCTGGGTCTGGCAGTATGCCTTCCCCACAAACGAACGTGATTTTGATCCATCCAGCGGGAATCTTAAGCGGCCTTCACACATCACTGAATCACAGATAAATAAAGCGATCGAACGCGCAGCTATTGATGCCCAAATTTATACCCGGGTCACATCAACTACATTACGCAACTCGTTTGCGGTGCATATGATTCGCAGTGGAGTTGAAAGCACCCAGGTTGAAGCCTTGTTAGGGCATGGTGCTGAACACGACCTGGATTCATTACAGGCTGGAATCAAGTCACCCCTGGATGAACTGCGTATTCATTAGATACAGGGCCCGGGCATACAAACCCCGACCTGATTAACTATACTTTGTTAATACCCGCCAACCGGCGGGTATTTTTTTAGATAGACAGGCTGCATAAGCTGCTTCTATCAAAACCATGCGGAAAATCAATTATCATCCTTGAACCCAAGCCTGCTATCATGAATGTTCACCACTTCAACTTCCTGACAGCAACTCAAGGAGCTACAAATGGATCTTAAAAATAGCAAAACTGAACAAAACCTGAAAGACGCATTTGCCGGAGAGTCCCAGGCAAATCGCCGTTACCTTTACTTCGCTCAACGTGCAGATGTAGAAGGCTACAATGATGTAGCCGTAGTATTCCGCTCAACGGCCGAGGGTGAAACAGGCCATGCCCACGGTCACCTGGAATACCTGGAAGAAACCGGTGATCCTGCTACTGGATTACCTATTGGGGATACCGGAAAAAATCTCAAAGCAGCTATTGCCGGTGAGACCCATGAGTACACTGACATGTATCCGGGTATGGCAGCAACTGCACGCGACGAAGGTTTTGACGAAATCGCTGACTGGTTCGAAACCCTCGGCAAAGCTGAACGCTCCCATGCAAACCGATTCCAGAAAGCACTGGACGAACTGGATTAATTTGTACAAATTACAGTTGTGGCAGCATCTGTTGCCACAACCGTTAATTTTCAGCGTTACAACTGGGGTAATGAATGAACAAGAATGAGGGCGGGTTACGCGAAGGCAGCCTTGAGGCACCGACCCGGCATGCACTGGACTGGACCAGTCCGGAATTCTACAATGAAGACAAGTTAAAAGAAGAACTCGAGCGTGTCTTCGACATCTGTCATGGCTGTCGCCGCTGTGTCAGCCTCTGTGCGTCCTTTCCCACACTCTTTGACCTGGTGGATGAGTCTCCAACAATGGAACTCGACGGAGTCGATAAGGCTGACTATTCAAAAGTCGTTGATGAATGCTTTCTATGCGACCTCTGTTACCAGGCAAAATGCCCCTATGTGCCACCACATGAATGGGCGATTGATTATCCACACCTTATGCTGCGCGCAAAAGCCATAGAATTTCACAAAGGCAAACGTAAGCTTTCCCTGAAGATCATAAGCAACACAGACGGCGTCAGCAGGATCGCCACAAAACCCGGCATTAGCTCGATTATAAATGCGAGCAATAAGAATAAAACTGCACGCAAACTACTGGAAAAAACCCTGGACATCCACCGGGATGCCCATTTGCCGCAGTATCACTCCAATACCCTGCGCAAACGTATGAAAAACCATCAGAGCAGCCGGGTAATACCGCAACCTGCAGGGCCAACTCTTGGTCGGATTGCCCTGTTTGCCACCTGCTATTGCAACGCTAATGAACCCTCCATTGCCGAAGACCTGGTGAAAGTATTTCAGCACAACGATATACCGGTGCACATGATTTCCAAAGAACGTTGCTGCGGGATGCCGAAACTGGAGCAGGGAGACCTGCAGAGTGTAGATAAATACAGGCAGGTCAATATTCCGCAGATGCTTGCAGAAATAGATGCCGGCCGGGATATCGTTGCTGCAATACCCTCTTGTGTACTGATGTTCAAACAGGAGTTACCCCTGATGTTTCCGAAAGACAAAGATGTGCAGCGGGTAAAACAGCATATTTTTGATCCCTTTGAATACCTCCTGCACCGACACAAAGCCGGCTTGCTTAAAACCAATTTTAAACAATCGCTGGGTAAAATTGCCTGGCATGTGCCCTGCCATCAGCGGGTGCAAAACATCGGACCTAAAACCAAAAACATCCTCGCTTTAATTCCGGATACCGAGATCCAGGTTATTGAGCGCTGTTCAGGCCACGATGGCACCTATGGTGTACGCAGGGAAACCTATAAAAAATCGCAAAAAATCGCACGCGCGACGATTTCCAGGGTTAAACGGGCAGATGCAGACTACCTGGTGAGTGACTGCCCGATGGCTGCCACCCAGATTGCCGATGGCCTTCAGCTGAAAAACCCTGAAACCAGCCCTTTAACCTTGTTACGCATGGCATATGGACTAAACTAGTTAAGCGGCCTCACATCTATGCACCTCGCTTAAGAACGTCCGCGCCTGGTGGGCCCATAATAAACCTGAGACTCATTCATGCAAAAACTCTCTAGAGAAGAATTATTCAGCCTGGAACAATATGCTGAACAGCGCCCTGAATTCCGTCAGCGAGTCCTCATGCATAAACAACCCCGACGGGTTGCCGTCGGTGAAGCCCTGGTGCTTTACTTTGAAGACAGACTGACCATCCAGTATCAAATCCAGGAAATGCTGCGGATTGAAAAAATCTTTGAAGCCAACGGCATAATGGAAGAGCTGGATACCTATAACCCACTGATCCCGGATGGCAATAATTTAAAAGTTACTGCCATGCTTGAATACAAAGAGGTCGAGGAGAGAAAACAACGCCTGTCAGAGCTCCGGGGATTAGAAGACCTGGTCTGGCTGCAGGTTACTGGTCACAAAAAAGTTTTTTCAATTGCCAATGAAGATCTCGAACGCAGCAACGCTGAAAAAACATCTGCCGTTCACTTTATGCGCTTCGAATTCAGTCCTGGAATGATTGCTGATTTAACGGCCGGACAAGCCTTGTTTGCAGGTTGCGACCATCCGAATTACCCAGCCGCCATTACTGAGTTGAACAACAGCAACATCAACTCCCTGCTGAAGGATTTTGGATAGTCTTTCAGGAATTCCCCAATACCTGATCAAATGCCTTCCTGAGTTCTACTGCTTTTGACTCGGAAACAATAAGGGTAACGAGTTTTACACAGGAATCGACCGTTGTCTTGATGGCAGCATCATCTTCCCCACTGTTTTTAATCCTTGCCACCACCTTGGCTGCACTGCCTCCTAGTGTTTGCTCTGCCGCAGCAATTAAAGCATCGATCAAGTTCAATGCAACATCCGCTGGAGCATCCGTCGCCTCGGTTTCATCTTGCTGCTCAACGACTGGATCCGCCATTGTTTCAATAACTGGTGCTGGTGCAACAGCCACTTTCGTAGTTTTCCCCGTGCTGATCAGGCCATTTGATTCCAGTTCCGCCAATTTATCCCGTATTTGCCAGCTATCCGGGGCACGATCAGCCAGCTCTCCAACCGTACTTTGTCCATTGATCAGGATTAGCACATGACGACAGATTGAATTTAAGCCTTTACTGCGATGGGCAACCTCTTCGGCTCCCTTATCTGTACGAACATAAATATCGTGATCTTTCATCGAAGCAAAGCTCCCCGGGACAGCTTAGACAAACGCCTAACAAATTGAAAATATGAATCAGGCAGAAAGTACATCTACAATTTTCTTGATCAGCTTAATTGTAATCAACACATAAATTGCGCCAAAAAGGAACACGCTGGAGACTACTAATTGCATGGTTTCCGGTGGTAATTTACCAAAGAATGGTAAGGCGATGTATCCGCCGGTAAATAAAACCACTAACCATAAAAGATAACGCCATTGTTTGCCAACCATACCTCCGCTAAATTGCTTGCCAATGGTGATAACCTGATAAAGACAAAACAACATAACAGCTGCAGCAATAAGACCGATGACTAATGCAGGAGACATTTCCATAATTACACCTCTTGGTTATTTTCGTATCCATTATAGACTTATCTTCAGGAGGGTGACTACCGGAGTGTAAAATAAACCTGTTACCAGGCGTACATTACAATTCCCTAATAATTCGACCCGGGCCGCTAGCCATGAAAATGGCATTAAGTACCCGGCTTGTGATCCAGCTGATAGTCCAGCATTTTATCTTCATCAAATAGCCAGCGCCCAAAGAACTTCTCCCCGGCAATCAACAGTGGTAACCAGATCCGGTCATCCATCCACATTTCAGCATAGGGAATAGCATCAAGCGGGAACCAGAGCGGTATTGCTTCATCGGTTTCAACCGGTTGACCGGTAAAATCCGCAGCTCGATAAACATGTACATGCAGGGAATAACCATCTACAAACTGGAACTGATGCTCTCCGCAGAATTCCGGGGAAATGGCATGTATACCCAGCTCTTCATGGGTTTCCCTCAGCGCGCATTGCAACGGCGTTTCATCACCCTCCAGCTTACCGCCAGGGCCATTAATCTTGCCTGCACCCAGCCCGCGTTTTTTTCGGATTAAAAGGATTTCTCCATCACGGATGATAAACAGGAGGGTGGCAGGATCTGTCGGCTGCCAGCCTTGCCACTCAACATCTGCCAGTGTAGTTGGTAGTTGCTTAAGAAACGGCTTCCACATAAATTATTTCAGGGTGAGCTTGCAGAAACGCCGTTTGCCCACCTGTAAAATACCTGAAAACCCTTGCTGAAACTGCAGGTTTCGATCACTTATTGCTTCGCCATCAATTTTTACCGCGTTTTGCTTAATCATCCGGAATGCATCGGAATTACTGGCGGTTAGCCCGCATGCAGTCAAAATGGCAGCAATGCCGGGGTTAACCAGGTCTGAAGCTGTCAGTGTTTTTTCAGGAATATCCTCAGGCATCGCACCTTTCTGGAAACGCGCAATAAACTCCGCCTGGGCAGCCTCAGCGGCTATGGCATCATGGAAACGGGTAATAATTTCCGCCGCCAGCTCAAATTTAACATCCCGCGGGTTCCTGCCGTCATCGATAGCAGATTTCAGCGCCCGGATTTCACTCAACGGACGGAAGCTCAGCAGTTCAAAATAACGCCACATCAACTCATCGGAAATCGACATGATTTTCCCGAACATTTCGTTTGCGGGATCCTCAATACCAATATAGTTATTTAGTGATTTAGACATTTTCTGGATCCCATCCAGGCCTTCCAGCAATGGCAGGGTAATAATTACCTGGGGTTCCTGGCCATACTGCTGCTGCAGGTGACGACCCACCAGCAAATTAAATGTCTGGTCGGTACCACCCATTTCCACATCAGTTTTCATCGCCACCGAGTCATAACCCTGCACTAACGGGTAGAGGAACTCATGTACCGCAATTGGAATACCCGACTTGTAACGATTCTTGAAGTCTTCCCGTTCCAGCATTCGCGCTACGGTATAACGAGAAGCCAGCCGAATCATGCCGACAGAACCCATCTCATTCATCCACTCTGAGTTAAAGCGTATCTTTGTAGTTTCCGGATCAAGGATTTTAAATACCTGGTCAGTGTAGGTTTTAGCATTTTCAGCCACTTCCTCCACCGATAAAGGTTTACGGGTAACATTTTTTCCCGTCGGGTCACCAATCAGGCCTGTAAAGTCACCAATAAGAAAAGTGACTTCATGCCCCATCTGCTGAAACTGGCGCATTTTATTAATTATTACCGTATGCCCGATGTGTAAATCCGGCGCAGTGGGGTCAAAACCAACCTTTACCTGCAGGGGTTTTCCACGCTTGAGCTTAGTCTCCAGCTCGGCAACCTTTATGACTTCCTCGGTACCGCGACTTATTTCACGGATTACATCATCTACCATCGGCTTAAACTCACCTTGTAATTATTTATTTTCAGAGCCTGATTGTAGTACTTACAGCCAATAGAGTGAACACAGTTATGCAATAAATCAGCGGGAATTCGTCTAAAAAGTGTAATTCCTCCGGTTTTCGGCTGACCAACAAACTTTCAACCACATTCCAGCGCATTCCAATTGACGCTGAACAAGGTGACAGTTAAGGTTACGCCATCTCCGCAGACCATTGGCGACCATCTTCACATGTTCAATTTTATCCAGCAATTGAAGGACTCGGAATCCGTACAGAAATTACTCGGATCCAGCCTGACCCGCAACGGTTTGCTGGTTGGTGTGCTATTTATATTCACCGGAATTGCCATGGGACTTGTCAATCCCTTACCGGAAGTAGAACCCGAGACTGCAGAGTCCCTGGTTAGAGATTTAATTTTGCCCGGGCAGAATAAAATACTGGTTGGCGAAACCCGGGGTTCCGCTGCAGCTGTAGATGCCGATTCAGCAGCCGGCGAACAGGCTAATACAGCGGATATGGCAACAGATCCAAATGAAGGCTGGGATGTGGTGCGGATTGAATCCGGACAGACCCTGGATGCAATTTTCAGGACACGCGGTTACAGCATTTCACTGCTGCATGAGATTATCAAGCTAAATAAGGAAACCAAAAACCTGCCGCGCCTGCGCCTGGGCCAGGAATTGTTATTCAGGGACAAGCCTGATGGCAGCTTTTCACAATTACGCGTGGAACTGGGCGAAACTCGCTTTATTACAGTATCGCTGGATGAAGTAGGCCTCTCGGTTGCCGATATTTATCGTCAAGTTGACCGGCGTCAGGAACATGCCACCGGCGTTATTCATAACTCCCTGTTTGTCGCAGGAAAAGAAGCGGGTCTTTCAGATAATATGGTGATGAAGCTGGCTAATATTTTTGGCTGGGACATCGACTTTGTCCTCGACATTCGCAAGGGTGACAGCTTTAGTGTGATTTACGAAAAACTTTACCGTGATGGTGAATTCCTCCGTGACGGCGATATTTATGCCGCCACATTCGTCAATCAGGGGGAAGTTTTCCGGGCCATTCGTTTTACCAGCGGTGACGGTTTCAGCTATTTCACCCCCGAAGGCCGAAATATGAAGAAGAGCTTCCTGCGGGCACCACTGAATTTTTCCTATATTTCATCCAATTTCAATCCGAAACGATATCATCCAGTGCTCAAGCGGGTAAAAGCCCATCGCGGTATTGACTACCGCGCCCCACGGGGAACACCGGTATTTTCGGCAGGTGACGGCAAAGTCATCCGCTCTGCCTACAGCAAGTACAATGGAAACCATGTATTTATCCAGCATGCCAATAATATCGTGACCAAATACCTGCATTTCACCAAACGCAAGGTTAAAACCGGCCAACGGGTCCGCCAGGGACAGACTATCGGTACTGTCGGTTCTACCGGCCTGGCCTCAGGGGCGCATTTGCATTATGAGTTTGTGGTTAACGGCGTCCATCGGAACCCGCGCACCGTAAAACTACCCAAAGCTGACCCCCTGCCTGCAGCTGAATCACCTGAATTTAAGCGTGTGGCTGAACCCCTGCTGGTCCAGTTGAATCAACTTGACCAGGTACAGGCGCTTGCCCGCAATCTCAAAGATGGCAATATAAGCAGTGAATAGATACGCCATCGGCTTGCTTTCGGGTACCAGCATTGACGGTATAGATGTCGTACTGGCTGACTTTAGCGAGCCTTCCCCGAAAATTGCTGCTGTCCACTGCCATCCCTTTCCCGCCGGACTTCAGGCTGAACTCAAACTACTTGCTGCACATACAAAAAACACAGCCCCTGAACTTGCGGATATCATGCGACTGCACGGAGAACTGTCGATTGTGTTTGCTGATGCAGTCAATACCCTGCTGGTACAAAACCACTGCCCAAAGGAATTAATCGCCGGAATTGGC
Organism: Pseudomonadota bacterium; assembly: GCA_015222805.1. Lineage (GTDB taxonomy): Bacteria > Pseudomonadota > Gammaproteobacteria > Xanthomonadales > SZUA-36 > SZUA-51. The sequence goes on along the minus strand of JADFVZ010000135.1, from coordinate 21,050 downwards.
TTTCATGGGCAGACAATTGGCCACAACCCGCAGGCTGACCTTGCCTGGAGCCTGCAACTGGGCGATGCCAACCGCTTAAGCCTGCTTACCGGCCTGCCTGTAGTCAGTGGTTTTCGGAGTATGGATATTGCCGCTGGTGGCCAGGGAGCACCTCTGGCGCCCTTATTGCACAGGGAAATTTTTAAAACAAAAGAAACCGCCACAGCAGTGGTTAATATTGGTGGTATTGCCAACCTCAGCCGTCCGGATGGCAGCGGTTTTGATACAGGCCCTGGCAACTGTCTTCTGGATGCCTGGATTTTGCAGAACCAAAACCTGAACTATGATAACCACGGTGCCTGGGCCGCCAGCGGTCGGGTCGACGGGGACCTTGTTACAGCCTGGTTGAGTGACTCCTATTTCCAACGGCCGGCACCGAAGAGCACGGGCACCGATTATTTTAACTTGCCGTGGCTACTGCAACACTCTCGGCTGGATAACTGTCACGCGGTTGATATACAGGCAAGCCTGTCCGAGCTCACCGCACGCAGCATTGCCTCTGCCCTGTTATCTGGCAACAAAGACCCCGTTTCACAGTTGCTGGTCTGTGGGGGCGGTGCACAAAATTCAAACCTGATGCTCCGCCTGCAAAGATTACTACCAGACCTGAGTGTAACCAGCACAGCCAGTGTCGGCGTTGATCCCGACTGGGTCGAAGGACTGTTATTCGCCTGGCTTGGCTGGCAGCGCCTGCAGAATACCCTGGTTGATACCCGCGAGATTACCGGTGCCGAAAAACCGTTATTACTCGGCGCTATTTACCAGGCCGGGTAAACTCCCCAGGAAACTACAATAGCGGCTACCAATATCAGCCGGGTCTGTGAAAAGTTCCAACAAGCTGTCCAGAAAAATCAGTTTCGCCCGCGGAATTATTCTGGACATTTGCTGGGCTAACTCAAACGGGTGCAGTGGATCGTTTGCCCAGGCAAGAATACAACATGGCATGGGCAACTCTTTTAACGCCTGAATATCAGGAAATATCTTCCAGTCAATCACCGTCTTGCAGGCCATACCCAGGCTTTCGGGCTGATGTACAGACTGCATCCAGGCAATCTTCCTGATCACATCTTCAGGCATATTGAAATCAACACGCATGCGCCTGGCGGATTTCTGTAAAAAATCCTGCATGTCACCCTTGCGCAGTTCTTCACCCATTTGCTGCATACGTTCTTTCTCAGCATTTGCCTTATCAGAAAACGCCGGTGCCGTTAGTAGTAAGGCTTTTACCCGCTGTGGATGTTTCAGTGCAAAAAGCAGGGAGGTAGCAGCACCCATCGACTCACCGCCGAGGATCACCTGTTCCAGGCCGAGCTTATCCATGATTACAGTAATATCACCCGCCATGGCATGGGCATCATATAATGCCGGACCCGTGATTGGGGTCGAATCACCGTGGCCGCGCTGATCATAAGCAATAACCTGATAGCGATCTGCGAGGGAGGAGAATTGCTCGAGGGTAAACTTCCGGTTTCCGCTCAGGCCATGGGCGAAGATTAAGGGTTCACCTTCACCGATTATTTCAACGGCCAGTTCAATTCCATTGTTGTTTACAATTCTCATTTTGCCTCGGTAGAAAAACCCCTGCTTTCCAGGCCACCACAGGTGGTCCTCCAGTCCTGTTTATACTCCCGCAGGCCATGGATTTTTTTAGCCCGAATACACCGATATTCCGTCTCGCCCCAGTCAACCAGCTCATGGGTACACAAAAACACACCGGCACTGACGATGCTGTTTTCATAAGGTGCAATTAATATATTCCTTGCCGGCATAAGGCTTGCCAGTACCTGGCAATACAACAGGTTACTCGCAAATGGCCCTTCGATCACAAGGTCACCATCCACAGCAATCAACTCAAGGCAGTAATCAGTCATCAGGGCGCAGTACATAGCCGCCAATGCGTTGCGCGTGGTGGCCTCGATCACATCCTCACTAAATTTACCGGGAGTGCCGGCAAACGGCCCCCCGAGTGTACTGAATGCAGGATAGGCATAAACCCCGGCCGCAACCAGGGTTTGGACATCTTCCAGTGTTGGCTCTTTTTCCAGTTTTTCCAGCCCACTAATTTCAGCATACTCTTTGCCGGCAGCAAAACGAAAACTCGGTATCGGCTTGCCCCAGGCAGAAGTCAGGTAAAGGGTATCGTGATGTTCGCTTAAGTCTTTATTATTCTTGCTGGAGCCCATACCTACCAGCCATGTACCTGTGGAGAGGAGGACAAAATCCTGATGCAGTACGCTGCGCTGCAACATAAAGCTGGCGTTACTATCGTGCACTCCACAACTGACCACACAATCCGGGGATATTCCTGTTTGTTGTACGATTTCTGACTTAATTTTACCAAGCTCATCCCAGGCCTTCTGGATGGGTGGAAAATTCTTATCCCAGCCTTGCCTGAGGGCAAAGCCGGAAAAGTTGTTCTCAACTGCCTGCCAAAGGTCTGTATGGCAGCCAAGGGAAGTTACTTCGGTGCTCGCGATCCCGCTCAAACGCCAGGCCCAATATTGCGGATACATAAGCCAGCATGATCCTTTGCTGAATTGCTGTGGAAACTTTTTTTGCTGCCAGTAAAGCTGGCGACCCAGGTTTAAACCGGCTGGCAGCTGGGGCGACCTGGTACTAGCAAAATCTGCTGCTATAAGATCATATTCACTGGAATATTCTTCCGGTCCGGTAAACTCATAGTCCATAATCGGCAGAATTAATTCGTTCCCATCGGTTAATGCAATTGCCGCACCATGGGTAATAACAACAATGGATTTAACCACATGCCGCTGGGAAATACTTTTCAGCTCTGCGATTATCCAGGCAAAAATATCATCAACCGGATAACAGGGATATAGATCAGTTTCTACAACCCTGGATTCCAGCACCGCCCGATGGCGGGTTTGCAGGCCTTCATCAATAAAGTGAAACCTGGTATTCGTTTTGCCGATATCAACAACCGCAACCAGTTCAGCCATACCCAACTACTTGAGAACGGACAGTGCCGGTGCCAGCATGATTTCAACGCCAGCTTCTAGCAGTGCCCGCTTAATCTGCAGCGGAGGGTTACGATCGGTGACAAGTATATTGATACTCTCAAGCTTGCAGCAACGCAGGTTACCCTTGTTAGAAAACTTGGAATGGTCTGCGAGCACGACAACCTGTTCAGCTTGCTCGATTAGCATTTTCTCAACCCGCACCAGTAGTGGATCTGACTGCCGCAGCCCGGACTCGGAAATGCCCCGGGCACCCATAAACAGGGTTGAAGCAAAATAATTGCTAACTGATGGCTCATCATACGGGCTCAGGATAACCCCTTGCTGGCGATACAACTCACCACCGGGAAGAATCACCCGGTTCTCAGTCTGGCGGATTAACTGCTCGGCAATAACAAACGAGCTGGTCAAGATTTGCAAACCCGACTTTGGCAGGTATTCGCACATGGCATTGGTGGTACTGCCGCCATCAATAATAATTGAGTCACCGACAGTACAAAGGGATGAGGCGTGTCGTGCAATAGCCTGTTTGGCTCCAACATTAAGCTGGGAGCTGGAACTGACATTACTCTGGCCTTTCAGCGACGGTGGGTCAGGCAAGCGCGCACCGCCATGAACCCTTACAATCAATCCACTGTTAGCCAGCCGGGTGAGGTCACGGCGCACAGTGGCCAGGGAACTGCCAATCTTATCCGACAACTCCTGCACTGTTACCAGCGGCTGCTGTCGGACTTCCTGCAAGATTCGGGCATCTCGCTCTGAGGCATGGAGGCTGCTTTTTGCCATCGACTTGATTTCCTTTTCAAAAACCTGACTGTTGTTCTTATATGACTATTATTGATCGTTTTTGATTGATATTGCAACTAATTGCAGTTATTCTTGCAAACATGTCAATAATAAATAACCAATGGGATGCTGATCTGGCCAAAAACCTCTCAGAATCCGATGCCCTGAAGTATAGATCAAACCTGCTTGGGTCTGACCTGAGGATCACCAATTTTGGTGGTGGAAATACCTCGGCAAAAATCCTGAAGGAAGACCCCCTCACCGGTGAGCTGATTGAAGTACTGTGGGTAAAGGGTTCCGGCGGGGATCTCGGCACAATAGAACTTAACGGCTTTGCCAGCCTCTACCAGGACAAACTGCTACAGCTTAAAGACCGTTACCGGGGGCTGGAACACGAAGACGAAATGGTCGGGCTGCTACCGTTATGTACTTTTAATAATAACTCGCGCGCAGCCAGCATTGACACCTTCTTGCATGCCTTCCTGCCCCATCAGCACATTGACCATACCCACCCGGATGACCTGATTGCGATTGCGGCCTGCAGTGACAGCGAAGCAATAACCCGGGAAATCTTCGCTGGAGAGATTGGCTGGGTTCCCTGGCAACGCCCGGGTTTTGAACTGGGTTTAATGCTCGAAGCTATCGACCGCCAGCAACCTGGCCTGAAAGGCATCATCATGGGCGGCCACGGCCTGATCAGTTGGGCCGACAGCTCAGAGGCCTGTTATAGCAATACCGTGGAACTGATAAATCGCGCAACCGCCTGGTTGAGCCAGAAGACAACAGGCGAAAACTTTGCAGGAAAAGCTGTCGATACCGTGAGTGCAGGAAAACGTGCGCTAATAGCAGAAAAATTGATGCCGCTTGTGCGTGGGGCGATCAGCAAGGATTCACACAAAGTTGGCCACTTTGATGATTCCGACTCTGTCCTGGAGTTTGTTTGTTCAAATGACCTGCGCCGCCTTGCGGCCCTTGGTACTTCATGCCCCGACCACTTTTTACGCACTAAAATCTGTCCGTTGGTAATTCCCTATAAACCAGCAGAGGATAATCTTGATGCTGTGATAGCAGGACTGGGGGCAGAATTTGAAGCCTACCGTCACGGTTACGCCGGCTACTACCAACGCTGCCGCCACCCGGACAGCCCGGCCATGCGTGACCCCAACCCGGTAATTTTCCTTATACCAGGCGTCGGCATGTTTAGTTTCGCCGCCGACCGCACAACCGCTCGAATTGCTGCTGAATTTTATAACAATGCAATTAATGTTATGCGCGGTGCCGAAGCCATCAGTGAATATGAAGGCCTGGCTGAACAGGAAGCCTTTAATGTTGAATACTGGCTACTCGAAGAAGCAAAATTACAGCGCATGCCGGCTCCCATGCCGCTACAGGGGCGGGTTGCCTATGTAACCGGTGCCGCCGGTGCAATTGGCCGGGCGTCAGCCGAACTGCTGCTTGCCGAGGGTGCCTGTGTAATGCTGGTCGACCTGGACCAGACCGCACTGGAACAAACACTGTCCAGCTTGCAGCAAGACTGGGGACACGACCGTGTCAGCGCCACAGTTGCTGACATGACACAGGAAACAGATGTCATCGCTTCATTCAGGGCAACCTGCAAACAATTTTCCGGGATTGATATTGTAATTGCCAGTGCCGGCATTGCCTCGTCCGCACCATTAACAGGGACCTCCCTGGCAATGTGGCAAAAAAACCAGGACGTACTTTCAACCGGATATTTTCTCGTTGGACGCGAGGCTTTCAAGATCCTCGAACAACAGGACATCGGTGGATCAATAGTATTTATTGCCAGTAAAAATGCCCTGGCCGCTTCAAAAAATGCAGCCGCCTATTGCACCGCCAAAGCAGCCGAACTGCACCTCGCCCGCTGCATGGCGCTGGAAGGAGCAGAATCCGGCATCCGGGTCAACAGCGTCAACCCGGATGCAGTGTTGCAGGGTTCTAAAATCTGGAACAGTGAATGGCGTAAAGAACGTGCAGATGCCTACCAGATGGAATCGGCAGACCTTGAGGAACATTACCGCCAGCGCAGCCTGCTGAAACAAAGCGTGCTACCCGTCGATGTTGCCAAAGCTGTGCTGTTTTTTGCCAGCGATGTCTCCGCCAAATCTACCGGCAATATATTAAATGTAGATGCCGGAAATGCCGGAGCCTTCACCCGCTAGGGGCATTATCAGCATGACTATATCCAGCCTCATTAACCCGCAACTGATAGCAGATAACAATGCTGATGCCAGCAGCTGGCTTGAAAGTGATTACCAGTCACTCGGTGAGCGCCTGAATCGCCGACAAATCAATATCGATGAGATCACTGAAAAAGTAGCAGCATTCGCAGTTGCCATACCTTCCTGGGGTGTAGGTACCGGCGGTACACGCTTTGGCCGTTTCCCCGGTGCAGGCGAACCTGCAAATATTTTTGAAAAACTGGAGGACTGTGCCGTCATCCAGCAACTGAGCCGGTCAACACCGAGTGTATCCACCCACTTTCCCTGGGATGATAGCGGCGATGCCAAAGCTGTTTATGAAAAAGGTGAGTCCCTGGGGCTGACATTCGATGCAGTTAACTCCAATACCTTTCAGGACCAACCCGGACAAGCAAATTCTTATAAATACGGCAGTTTATCGCACACAGATAAAGCCGTGCGCAAACAAGCCATTGCACATAACCTGGATTGCATTACCCAGGGGCAGGTCCTGGATTCAAAAGCATTAACAGTCTGGATTCCGGATGGTTCCAACTTCCCCGGCCAGCAAAACTTTACCCGCGCTTTTGAACGTTACCTGGTGAGTATGGAAAGCATTTACGCCGCCCTGCCGGATGACTGGCAACTATTTATTGAGCATAAACTGTTTGAACCGTCATTCTATTCCACGGTAATCAGTGACTGGGGCAGCAACTACATAGCCGCCCAGCATCTGGGTGAAAAAGCTAAATGTCTCGTCGACCTTGGTCATCACGCACCCAGCGTAAATATTGAACAGATCGTTGCCCGACTGGCACAGATGAACAAACTCGGTGGCTTCCATTTCAATGACAGCAAATACGGTGACGATGACCTCGACAGTGGCTCCATTGCACCCTACCAGCTGTTCCTGGTATTCAATGAACTGGTTGATGCCGCAGAACGCAAGGGTGCCAGCTTTAACCCCGCCTATATGATGGATCAGTCACATAATGTCACCGATCCAATTGAAAGCCTGCTCAGCAGTGCAATGAACCTGCAGAACGCCTATTGCAAGTCCCTGCTGATTGATCGTAGCAAGCTCGATCATTACCAGCAACATAATGATGTAATGATGGCCAATCAAACCCTGAAAACAGCATTTGATGAGGACGTCAGGGCCATTAGCGCAATGGTAAGAATGAAAGCCAGTGGCGCAATTGAGCCACTGGAAGTTTATAGAAAAAGCCGTTATCGGGCCGATTGCGGCCGACGACGAGAAATGCAATCCGGTAGTTCAGCCGGAATAGTGTAATTAATTAAGGTGCCAGGGAAGGCGCCATTTTTGACAACCAGACCCGCAAGGAAGTCATGAAAAACGAAGCGGGAAACTACGGAGGTGTAGAGTATGAAACATAAGAAACTATATATAACGATGACAGCAATGTTATTCGGTACCTGTATATCTGGCACGGCGTTTTCACAGGATGAGAACCAGACAGCAGAAGCTGCAGATGCGCCGGTGATGGAAGAAGTCCTGGTAACCACTCGGAAACGCGAAGAAAGCATTATGGAAGTTCCCATCGCGGTAACCGCATTTACCAGTGCTGACATTGAAAATGCCGGCATTCAAAATGTTGCCGATGTCGCCGCACTGACCCCCGGCTTTAATGTTGCCCCATTATTTTCCGGCGATGCTATGACCCCGGTAATCAGGGGCCTGTCAACCACCATCGGTGAAGCTAATGTGGGCTTCTTCGTAGATGGTGTCTACATGGGTGCACGCCAGACCATGAGTAACCTGCTGGGTAACTTTATTGAGCGTATCGAAGTTGCCAAGGGACCGCAGAGCGCACTCTATGGGCGCAACACTTTTGGCGGCGCAATTAACTATGTAACCCGCAAGCCTTCAGGTAATTTTGAAGGTGAGGTAGAAGCCACCTACGGCAACAATGACACACAGGCACTGCGAGCTACACTGGGTGGACCTATAGGTGATGGCGGGTTTTCCTACCGCATAGCCGCGATGTCTGACACCACAGACGGCTTCTACAAGAACGAACTCAACGGTAAACCCCTGGATGACCGGGATACTAAAAGTGCTTTAGGTTCCCTGTACTGGGAAGGCGAGTCTGTTGATGTTAAATTCAATCTGATTTATTCCGAAGTCAGTAATGGCGACAGTCCATTACGCTTTGAAGAAAACAATGATTTCTTTACTTCATTCGCCGGCCTGCCACCCGACTACCAGATGTTTACCGGTAAGGTTCCTGCACATACAGACGGCTTTGCTGTAACCCCGGGCGGTGTTGAGCGGGAACAAATATTTGGCTCAGTTAACCTGGACTGGGACCTCGATTCGATGGTATTTACCTCCATCACCGGTTACAACGACTTTACCCATGACCGTGCCACTGATGATGACTACAGTGCCAACGATTACCACTACACCACCAGTGACAATGATGTTAACGAAATCAGCCAGGAATTCCGCCTCACATCCACTACTGATGGAAACTTACAGTGGATGGTCGGTGCCTACTACTACAGTCTGGATAACGACACTTTGGTTAACTCTGCCTATACCGGTTGGCTGTTACCCATCTTTGGCGGCATAAACTCGGACATTTCCGAGGGAACTGACTCGCTGGCAGTCTTCGGCTCAGTCGACTGGAACTTCACCGATACCCTCGCGCTGAACATTTCAGCCCGGTATGGAAATGAAGAAAAATCCGTCAATGTCACTGATACGGACTTGAGGTCAGGAGCCAGCGGCACTTATGTCAACAAAGATGACTGGAACTCTTTCCAGCCGCGCGTTTCGCTTAACTGGCAGTTTGCCGATGATCACATGGCCTACGCCAGCTGGGCTTATGCAGAAAAGGCCGGTGGATTTAATGTCGTGACCATCACTGGTGGAGTACTACCGGACGAACGCACCTATGACCCGGAATCCAGCAACAACTATGAAATCGGGGTGAAATCCAGTTGGGCAGATGGCCGCGTACAGACCACGGCAGCAGCCTACTACATCGACTGGACGGATCAAATCGTGCGGGCTATCGGAGGCGGTGGTGCAATATTAAACACCAATGCCGGTGAATCATCATCCAAAGGTGTCGAATTTGAGTTGATGACCCAGTTATCCGATTACGTGGACCTGCGTATGGGTGTTTCTTATAACGATGCAGTATATGAAGAATACCTCTTTGCCATCCTCGGAGCCATCGGCATGAATCCGGCACTTGACGGGCAGCCCCTGCAGTACACTCCTGACTGGACGGGTAATATTTCCCTGGGCTTTACTCAACCACTGAGCAGCGGCTGGGAATTCTTCACCCGTTTTTATGCAAGTTTTACGGATGAGCAGACCATCGTGCAGACAGGCAATGCCCTGGTTCCATCAACCAGCCGCTTTAACGTAAGGGCCGGCTGGCGTAATGAAAACTGGGATGTCACCCTCTGGGCTGAAAACCTGTTTGAACCGAACGACGCAAGCGTCGGTGTGTTCACAGGTAACCCGTCCCGACTGCCAGATCTGTTTATCTTTGGAGCCCGCCAGGGCTTTCCAGCGTTCTCCCCGCTGGTTACATCTCCTGACAGGATGCAAGTTGGTTTAACTGTGAGGTACAGCTTCTTCTGATAAAACGCGTTCCGACCGGCTGGCGCCATTTCCTCCCTAAAGGCGCCGGCCACCTTATCTCCGTATTCGGGGCCACAGGACGTGGCCCTTTTTTTTAGGCTTTTATGGGCTGGAACGGGTCTTTAAACCTTTTCCAGGATAAACTCATAGATGCCACCACCAACCAGCGTTTCAGAAAAACCAGTGGTATAACCTTCCGGTGCCACAAGGTCACCGTCACAGCCAACAGGAACTTCCAGCGTGCACGACACCCTGCCGCCCTCACGCTGCCAGTCAACCTTGATTCCTCCATATGGTGTTGGATACACCCCATTGGCATATTCAAGATCAGCAAACTGCGGACAAAAACGAAAGCGGGTAAAACCTGTTGCTGTCGGCGTTATTCCCAGACACCAGCTGGAAAGCTGATAGACCGGTGTTGCAGAAAATGCATGACACAAAGATGCACCAGGGTGAAAACTCTCCCACAGGGTAGTGGTTCCGGTGGCCAGCATCGGACCATAACTTGAACGGATAGTTTTCAATACAAAATCAAGATGTCCGGCCTTGGCCAGTGCACTATATACAAAGTGCGCGAAATAGGTATTGGCAGCGATCACATCCCGGCTAAGGTCGATGCTGCCAAGCTGTGGAATAATTGGTGGCACGCCTGAGAGCTTCAACTTCGAATCATCAGCCATCAACTCAAGCATCGCAGGCCAGCGCTCAACAGGAGCCAGGTCCCATAAAATCATCGCCGCATTGGCCTGCTGTGATACTTGCTCGGATTGTTCACCCGTGACAGGGTCAACTGCTCCAATATAAGCTCCCCGCCGGGGGTTCCAGTGGCGTACATTCAATGCACTGGTAACCTTATTCGACAAACCCAGGTACTCTGCAGCCAGCGGTTGATAGCCAAGACTCTCAGCAAGATCTGCTGCGGTTTTCAAACCACCGGCATACAGGGCATTCAATATCGTGGCTTCGCCAAAGCGATCCACATTGGCCCATTCAATAAAATTCCAGTAAGGCAAATCCACCAGCAGGTCATTGGGGCCAATATTGCGCTCGAACCATTTGAGCAAACGTTGTACTCCGGGGAGTAACTCACGCACGGTATCGAGATCGCCGGTATGCTGCAGGTAGTGACCAATCGCTAAAATCCACTGCAGGCCAAAATCCGGAATAGTAATGCTGTGGGTCTTGTGATCACCGGGGGCAAACATCTGGATCATGCCATCTTCACGCTGGTTTTCCAGGCCCTGCAAAAGAAACAGGCGGTCAACTTCACGACTGCTGTTGCCGAACACTGTTGCACCTACCTGGTAATGCACCAGACCGTCACCAACCCACTGGCGTTTCTCACGCCCGGGGCAATCTTCCCAGCCGTCATGGGTGCACTGCTCGGTGGTATAAACACCCATTTCCCAGAGTCGGTTTAAAAATTCATCCGAACATTCAAACCGACCTTCACGCTCCAGTGGATAGCGGGTGTATGTAGAACCAATCTTGATAACCTTGATGCCATCAGGTGCATTGCGTACAACCAGTTGGGCATAGCGCACAGCTGTCCATTCAAACTTTTCAAAACGCTGGCGGCCGGGACGTGCGGTATAGCGAAACAACTGTGCACAGTCGAGAAAAGTTTCCCTGCCCAGCCGAGGTGTTTCCGGCATGCCCTTATCAAACTCACCGGGAATGGTTTCACTGACGACCAGTTCAATAATTTCGCCGCCTTTGCATTCAAGTTCCACAAAGGGATGACCGGAATGGTTTTTTTCAAAGCGAACCACCACAGCAACATCGGTATCACCATCTGTTTTAATAACTGTATTGCCATCAACCCCGCCAACCAGGTCTTCAATGTTTTGAAAATAGTTAGCTGCAACAGCAGTTGCCTGTTCGTCATAAACCCTGCGATCAATGGCTATTTCCGGGTCTGAAATTAACCCAAAAGTCGCAATCACTTTATCCGGAAATAATGGGGTCTCTTTCAGCTGGGCTATACCCCGCGGCATGGTCATCGGGAACGGCATCAAATCCCCCCAGCCTTTAGCCAGGTCATCACTGCCCGCCTTGATGTACATTTCCCGGGCATGATCCCAACTGCTGTCATCAAAATCTATAGCGGTCCAGTCAGGCAGCATTTGATTGGCATCAAAGTCTTCAATGAAGGCCTGCCCCCAGCCGGCTCGCGGGGTTTGATCAGACCAGGCCGTTGAGCGGATACAGCGCCAGTCTTCATCCGTTTTTAACAGCTTGTCGCCAAGCTTAATATTCGAATTCAGATACAGCCCACCATCACCGAAAATACGCTGCCAGTAGTTTTTCGCGGTCTCATACCAGGCAGTATCGACACCGTACACATGCACCAGTACCGCAACCACATTTTTGCCTTTCCGAAGGCAATTGCTTACCTCGTGTTTATCTTCGCGAATATAATAAGGATTCGCCCGGCATGGCCCCCGGCCGACAAACTTGTCATTCATAAACAACTGATAACGGCTGTCAGCAGTGATCTCAAGTTCGGCTGATTCGGGTAAATCATCCAGTTCAAAGCTGCGCCGAAACAGGAACCAGCGATTCTGGCCGGTTTCCCTGCGTAGCGGACCATCTCGCAATAGCTCCCTGAAACCAACACTGGTATCCGGAGCTTGTTCAGGTGACCATATAAACCGGGCTTGTTTAAACATGTCGTCGCTACTCTGTATAGGCCTCGGGAGCCTGGTATGCAGGCACAACAGCAGCCAGCTTCCGGGCAAAATCAATGGTCAGCAGATCCCGACCAAAATCACCAATAATTTGAATACCTACCGGCAAGCCATCCGCTGTTTTACCGATGGGGGCTACCGTTGAAGGCAAGCCACACAGGGTTGCCATACCCGCCCACACCAGATGATCTGAATACGCCTGTTTTTTACCATTAACGACCTGGCTACGCGAGTACACCGAGCCTTTGTGCATATGTTCAAAGGCTGGCGTTGCAGTTACCGGGCATAGCAGCACATCATGAGCCCGGAAAAACTCAGTAAAAGCCTGTTTCATCTGCAAGCGCAAACCATCCATGAGAGCCCATTGCTGATGTGTTCCGGTACTGTTGACAACCAGGCCGCCAAAACCAACGGGCTTAACCAGTCCCAATTTTTGCAACAGCCTGACAATGGGTTTCATGAGTTTAAATGAACGCCTGGCAGATGCCGGCAGGCCAGCTCCGATCATTGCCGCCATCAGGCCAAAATAAGTGTGGTAGGCCAGCTTAAGGTCAATGTCGGGAGCGGTTTCTTTACTGATGCTACAACCGGCTATTCCAAGGGCATCAACACAGTTATTAATCACCGCCAATACGGATTCATCCACCTCGGTCAGCGGATGTTTTGTCAGCGTGGCAATCCGGTAATCAGCCAGTGTATCCGGCCTGTCTTTGATCAAACTAATCTGCCAGGGAGAATGTGCAGGACTTTCCGGCCCGGCAATAATATTCAACGCCAGCTCAAGATCATCCGCACTGCGAGCCAGCGGTCCCAGTACGGCCAGGTCAGGTGAGCCCAGCACGCCGGGCGGCGGCGGGATATGTCCCCGGCCGGGGACAATTTCAAAACTGGATTTATGTCCGTAAACACCGCAGTAACTAGCCGGATTTCGAATTGAACCACCCAGGTCACTACCGATTTCCAAAGCCGTTAAACCTGCCGCCAATGCAGCCGCAGCTCCGCCGGAAGAACCACCGGGTGTGCGTTTAAGATCCCAGGGATTATTGGTGGTGCCATAGAGTTTGTTGTAAGTCTGGAAATCCATCGCAAAGAACGGCGTGTTGGTCTTAGCGAATATAATCGCACCCGCCTTGCGCAGGCGCTCTACAACCGTGGCATCCCGCGGCGGACGGTAGTCTTTTAAAGATAAAGAGCCTGCTGAAGTGACCATGCCGGTTACCTCGATAGTATCTTTAATCGTCATCGGCAAACCCAGCAGTGGTAGAACTTCAGCGCCGCTATCAAGCGACGACTTTATTTGCTTATCTGCCAGCCTGGCCTGCTCCCGTGCAGTCTTAAAATCCGTAGTCACAATGGCATTTAGAGCGGCATTATGCAGTTCATATCTAGAGATATAAATTTCAAGCAGGTCGACTGCTGATATTACCCCGGAATGTAGCAGTTTTAATTGCTCCGTGGCTGGAGTGAAGGTGATATTTTTCATTGATGTAAGAACCTGAAATCAACTCATTTAATCTTACCCTATTTTCAGTCGCAAACACTAAACTGATGGTTTCCAAACCATGGGAATCCAGACACAATAAAGCCCGCAATGCGGGCTTTATTGTGTCACAGCAAGATAAGATTTATTTTTTCTTAAGCAATGCCAGGAATTTCTGTGAACGATCCCTGTCATTTATTTGAGGAAGCGCTACCTTACTGCTGTTAGTGCTTGTGTTTAAAAGGTTGTTACTCGGTAACACAACACCGAGAAAAATAGAGTCTGCACCTGCATCCCATATAGTTGGAAACTGGCCATCACCACCGAAGGTACCAAAAACATCCGCTCCGACCTGGAAGTCTGCCCTTCCGGTATCTAATTCACGCAGATCCCCATTATCCGTCAGGGTCCAGCCCCGGTCGGTCATCCCGTTCTCAGTAAAGATAGAAACCCCCGTCCAGGCACTGCCTTCAAACCGGTTGTCAGCAACGGTTCCGCTACTTACACCCCGACTCCATAGGCCAACAACATTACTGGCATCAAGTAAAAAAATATTATCCCTTATTGTCGCAGCTAAATTTTGTTGTCCATCGCCAGTATTAGAAAAATTGATGGCATCCATCATTTCACCTCCGGTTGAAACAAGCCTGAATGTATTACGAGCAACCACTACTGCATTCTCAGCAGGTGCATCAACTCTGTCTGTACTAATAAAGACACCAGCAGCATAGAAAGAGTCTGGTCCTCCATCTACAGTATCAACTAAATTATTAGTCATCATCGTGTTTTGATTTGCATTGGTGATATGCACTGCCACTGTATTATTCCACAACACTGATTTACTAATATCAACATCCCCGGCACCCCTGAGCGAGGTAACAACACCCCGGGTGAAGTATCCTATCCAGGACTGGTTCACCAGCGCACGACCTAATAATGTATTTTTACAGCCATTCATATACTCACCCTCAGGAGTAATTGAAATACCGTTCATTACCCATGTTTCCCTACCAGGACCCACCATATACACCCGATCGACAACCGGGAAAATCACATCGTGAATACAGGCTGGATCATCGGCGCTCGTACCCGTAAAGTGCAGAAAATTTTCCAGCATACCCCCTGCAGCACAGGCTGATGTGATTTGAGCCGCCTCAGGCTTGCTAAGTCCCCGTCCAACGCGTTTTACAGTAGCCGGTCCGGAAGTACTTTCAAATCCCAGTTCAATTTGCATAAACCGAACTATGGGCTCTCCACGAATAAATTTTATTGCCGAGGGGGTTTGACCAGCGGCTTCCATCGCAGCACAGTCGATACTCCCGTTTAGCACTATCACGCTGGTGGTATCCCGGGTTTCACCCTGAAAATAGCCTTTGTAGTTTTCAACAACAATACTGCTGATAAAGAAATCACCCGCACTTAACCTGACGCCTGGTGTACCCCCTGGCAGGCTTTTTACAGCATCCAGGGCACACTGGATATTATCGGTATCATCAATTCCGGTTGGGCTTACCTCAATTGCCTTACCACCCAAGGTCACAAAGCTTGCATCACAGCCTCCAACACCCTGGGCCCAGGCATGTAACGGCATTACTAACAAGAACAATAGAAATAAAATAGTAAAGGTATAGTGTGTTTTTTTAGACATAACATCCCCTCGATATTTTTGGCAGGACCAGCTGAGTGACCCTCTGAATCAGGAATCACAGATTACCGTAAACTCTGGAATTATGTGAAATCTTGTATAGCCTAACATAATAAAAAACTGCTTTATTAAACACTTACACAGGCAGCGGATAAATTTTATTACTCACTACCGCTGTCAGAAATGATTTGTACGTTTGAATTATTAGCGTACAGAAACAATAAAACCCGCATTGCGGGTTTTATTGTTTCTAAGAGTGCAGGAATTTACCTTTTCTTAAGCATTTCTAAGAATTTTGTTGAATGGTTCCTGGCCTTACTACGAGACGAACGCTTTTCAACTTTACCTTCCAGACTTACAGGTTGATCTATTGGTACATCGCCAAAGCTATGAGTGTTTGTGCCTTCATCATGCAAGGTATGAAACTGACCATCACCAATAAATGTGTCATTCACGCCTGGTCCAATCCATATATCAGGATCAAGTGGTGTAATATTGCGTAAATCCCCATTACCTGTGATAGTCCAGCCAAATACGGGGAAGCCATCGTCTGCCAATACCTCAACAGCTACCAGTCCACCTCCAGAGAAGGCATTACCAGTAACTGTCCCATTATTAACAGTATCACTCCAGATCCCGGCAACATCATCACCGGCCAAATCAAATGTATTGTTGGCTATAAAGACCCCAACATTTTGAGGAGGTGCATCACCATCAGCATTATATAAACCAACGGCATCCATCGTATTATCTTGTGTATCTTCGAATCTAAAATTATTATTGAAAATATTCATACTGGTAGTTCTGGGGGCATCGGGCGCTGATGCAGTGCCATATAGACCGGCTGAATAACCGGAAGATCCTGTTTCGAGAACATCAAAAATATTATTACTTACCGTGGTTGTCTGATTTGAGTTGGTAATAAATAAACCATACGAATTATCCCAGAAGGTGTTAAAAGTCACATCAACGTGTGCACCACCTCTTAGCGCCGTGAATACACCAGAGTCAAAATTACCAATCCAGCTCTGATTAACTGTAACCTGACCCAGCAGTCCACAGTCGCCACCGAACATATTACTTTCCGATGCTGCTAGAATGCCCGTAAAAACTAATTCAGAACCTCTACCACCGCCAAAGAAATTCGTGCGGTCAACCTCAGCAAAAACCACGTCATTTCCACAACCGGGGCCTTCCGCAGGTCTGCCGGTGAAATTAATAAAGCTGTCTAATGGCGTACTCGAATCAAGACACGGTGAAACTATTTGCACCGCTTGTGGTTTAGTTTTATCTCCACGCTTACCTTTTATAGCTGTTGGTTTTGATGTTGCTGATGTGATACCCAGCTCGATGGTCATATACCGGACAACAGGTTCACCTTTAATAAATTTAAGTGCGGAAGCAGCCTGGCCGGCAGAATGCATAGCTGCACAGTTAACACTACCGTTTAAAACGACCAGACTGGTCGTGTCCCGGGTTTCACCCTGAA
The DNA here is from genome assembly GCA_015222805.1 of Pseudomonadota bacterium. GTDB lineage: Bacteria > Pseudomonadota > Gammaproteobacteria > Xanthomonadales > SZUA-36 > SZUA-51. The sequence continues at coordinate 4,120 of JADFVZ010000135.1, read as the reverse complement.
AGTATCCTTTGTAATTTTCAACAACAATACTGCTGATAAAGAAATCACCCGCACTCAACCTGACGCCGGGCACACCTCCAAATATGGTACCAACACCATCCAGGGCACACTGGATATTAGCCGTATCATCAATTCCGGTTGGAATGACTTCAATGGCCTTTTCACCCAGATTAACAAAATCCCGATCGCAGCCTGCAATCCCCTGGGCCCAGGAAGATAATGGCATTACTAACAAGAACAAGAATAATAAAGAACTAAATGTATACTGTTTTTTCTTAGACATAATATCCCCTCGATATTTTTTGTCGGGGTCAAAGGGTGACCCGCTGATTAGGAACCACACAAAGCTATTGCTAAGCAATAGTGTGACGTGCTCTATAGCTTAGCATAATTAAAAAAGCACTAGTTTCTTTTCAGGAATTGCATAAGTTTTGCATGGCTACCGGCAACGGCCCTTTGCCTGTCGGCAAAAGATTTTTCTGTTTTATTGCCGAGATCTGTTTGCATAGTATTACTATCTCCGGGTTCCACTGATAACAGGCTACTACCCGTTCCAAGATCTGAGACAGTAGCATTTTGAGGGCCAACAATTGTCTGTAGCACATCATAACCAATCTCAATATCTGCTTTGTTTGCAGTAAAATTCAACAGGCCTTTGTTAGCGGTAATTGTCCAATCACTGATGGTTAATAAATTCTCAGCAAGCACAGTTACAGCACTCCAGCCAAAACCATTAAACAGATTGGCTGACACCGCACCGTTATCAATATCGACACCCCAGACTCCGGCGATATTTTCCCCAAACAGATTAAAGGTATTATTCGTTACCGCCAGGCTGACAGTCTGGTAGGGACCATCAAATACCGCCACACTAATTGCATCCAATGGCAGGTCTGCGCTGTCGGAAAGATTGAACTTGTTGTTATGAATCACTAGCCGGGTATTTGGTGGGGCATCTGCTTTGGTTACTGAAAGCACTATACCTGCGGCATAATCAATCACTGGAGCCGCTTCATCTATATCGAATGTGTTTGCTGTCACAGTGGTGGATTGACTGGAATTTATGATCACCACTGCAACCAGGTTCTGGAGGAAATGGTTAAAATTAATATCAACTTGCGCACCTGATCGCATGGCTGTTTGTACTGCAACGGTTACATTCGAAATGAAGCTTTGGTTAAGTTTGAAAGTGCCTAATAATGTATCTTTGCACCCCCCCAAAATTCACCTTCAGCTGTTGCTGCAACCGCAACGTTAACTGCGCCTGTTCTCCCGGGACCAAAGATATCCACCCTGTCGACAAGCGCAAAAATTACATCGTTTTTACAACTTAAATCATCAGCGCTTCGCCCTGTAAAGTGGATGAGGTATTCTATTGGATCACCTGATATACAGGGTGAACCAGAAATAATAGTCATATAGCGAACATGCGGCTCACCTCGAATAAATTTGATTACCGACGGAGTCATGCCTGTAGCTGTCATCGCCGCACAATCTGTGGCAGCGTTAAATATGTTTAACACTGTTGATGCCCGGGTTGTACCCTGGAAAGTTCCATTGAATTCTTCAATTAGCACATTACGTATAAAGAAGTCACCCGCACTGAGCCTGACAACAGGAACCCCCTGCTAACAGCTGCTTCAAGGCCGCACTGGATATTCACAGTGTCGTTGCCACCTGTCGGTAATATTTCAATTCTTAAAGCATCGGCTGCCAGGGTAACAAAATCGTCATCACAGCCCACACTCGTCTGTGCCCAGGAATGCAGGGGTGCCATTACTAAAACCAGTAACAAAAAAGCTGAAAGTTTATATTGTTTATTTGAGAACATGATATCCCCTTGATAATCGTTCTGTGGGGTAAATTTACCCACGAATTCACATCACCCACACAGGTTTGTGTGCAGTAAAATATATGTTGGAACCACTCTAGTCTAGCACAGGGAAAGAACGTTTAAACTGGCTTTTTAGCCGCCTCATTCCAGGGTGCTACTTTAAATAAAAACAACATTCCCGGCACTGCGATGACAGTACACAGGAAAAAGAACTGGGTATAGCCGATGGCTTCAATTAAGTAGCCGGTTGAGGCATTGGCGAAGATCCGCGGTACAGAGACAAAACTCGAAAACAGGGCGAATTGGGTTGCAGTAAAGGCAATGGATGTTTCACGTGCCAGATAGGCGGTTAGTGCCACTGTGCCCATACCGACACCGAGGTATTCAAAACTGACCACCATAAACAGGACAAATGAATCGTGACCAACGATGGAAAGCCAGGCGAAACCGAGGATAGAAATGACCTGAACCACCCCGAACACCCACAGTGCGCGGTTGATGCTGATTTTTAACATAACCACACCGGCAATTATTGAGCCGGCAATGGTTGACCAGAGGGTTGCTACTTTAGCAATGGTGCCAATTTCTGTACGACTAAAACCCATATCCAGGTAAAACGGTGTAGACAGGGCCGTCGCCATATTGTCACCGAGTTTATACAACAGCATAAAACCCAGCATCCAGAAGGCATTTTGCCAGCCGTTCCTGCCAAAAAACTCCCTGAAAGGTTCAACCACAGCCTCACGCAGGCTATGGGGCGCCAGGGTATCGTCACCCACTTCACGAATCATCAGGGTAGTAATAATGCCCACCCCCATAAAGCCCGCGGTAACCCAGTAAACCGTCGACCAGGGCAGGATATCGGAAAGAATCAGCGCCAGCGAACCCGGTACCAGCGAGGCAATTCGGTAGGCATTGATAAAAATGGAGGTGCCGGCGCCGAGTTCGTCATCGGCCAGCAGTTCACGCCGGTAAGCATCGATAACGATATCTTGAGATGCCGAAAACAGGGCTACCAGGAAAACCAGGCCGACAATCATCCGCATTGAATCGTGCGGGTTGAACATTCCCAGCGCACCAATCGATATCAGTAAGCCTACCTGAGTGAGCAAGGCCCAGCCCCGACGGCGACCCAAAAATGGCAGGCGGAAGCGATCCATCAACGGCGACCAGATAAACTTCCAGGTATAGGGCAGTGAAATCAGCGAAAACAGGCCAATGGTTTTTAGGTCAACATCACTGCTGCGCAGCCAGGCAGGTACCAGTTGGATCAGCACATATAAGGGCAACCCCGAAGCAAAACCCAGGAACAGGCAGGTCAGCATTTTCCGACTGCGGAGTATTTCCCGCCAGTTACGTTGGGGCTTTCCAGATTCTACGACATTCATTTATCAGCTAGCCGATGTCATTCGGGGTAAATGAGGGTGGTTAGGGGGCAAACTTTTCATCAGAAACATCCTACAGCAAATTCAAAACATTACCGACAATTTTCAGCGTGGGTTTGTCCACTTCAGCAGCATTTCAGTATAATGGCCCATTCAGCAGCCATTACCGCTCGCTATCTTATTCGAGGTTAGAAATGCCAAAAGCAAGTGATATTAAAAAAGGAACCGTAGTTGAGCTGGATGGTGGTGTTTACATTGCCCGCCAGATCGATATTCGCCGGCCTTCTGCGCGCGGCGCATCAACCTTGTACAAAATTAAATTCTTTAATGTACGGAATGGACAAAAGATGGAACAAACCCTTAAAGGGGATGATTTTGTCAAAGACGGCGACCTCACCCGGCGGGCAGTGCAATTCTCCTATCGTGAAGGCGAGATGATTATCTTTATGGATAATGAAGATTACAGCCAGTACACGTTGAATGCCGATATGCTGGAAGAACAGCTGGGTTATATGACAGAAGACCTCGAAGGCATGATCGCCATGCTGGTTGACGGTGAGATCGTAGGGATAGAGTTGCCCCAGGCTGTAACGCTTGAAATTACTGAAACCGCCCCCGGCATCAAAGGTGCCAGCGCAACAGCCCGGACCAAAACTGCCCTGCTTTCCACCGGCCTTGAGATCCAGGTTCCTGAATACCTGGAAACCGGCGAACGTATTAAGGTTCACACAGCAAACGCCAAATTTATTTCCCGCGCCTGACCATTAACATAAAAATATAACTACTCCAATAGTTAAAGTATGCAGGTATTCTTTTGTATGTCATCCCGGACCCGATCCGGGACCTCATTGGGCACCGTGCTATCGACCAGGAGATACCGGGTCGAAGCCCGGCATGACGT
>JADFVZ010000134.1 GCA_015222805.1 Pseudomonadota bacterium | reverse complement strand
TTGGTAGCGGGGGCAGGATTCGAACCTGCGACCTTCGGGTTATGAGCCCGACGAGCTGCCAGACTGCTCCACCCCGCAACATCTGGACGGCAATAATATAGACTTACTGAACATTTAGCAAGAGCAGTCTGCATGTATTTGAAATATTCTTCCAACAATCACTTAAAACGCTTACAAACAACGGTTTTTAATAATTCTAGTGGGACAGACATATATAATGAATCGCTTTCAACCCTAGTTTAAAACTAAAAAATATTTATCGATTATGAGCTACGAAAACTTAATATCAAACAGCATCAATCTTGGATTCGGATAATAAATCCAATTATTTAGTAAAGATTTCAACATTCATAATCTGTTTTCTCGTAATTTATGCTTTTAATTATGTCCATATATTTGCGGATCTACTCTGGCATGACGATGGCACCTGGTATTACCAGGCTACAGAAGGGCTAAAGCTATACCAGTCTGAGTGGAGGGCTCAAATGAGCCCACTGTTTCCTTTGATAGATCACTTTTATGCCTATGGCATGGTGGAATGGGGGCCTGCTGTCATACGAACCATCGACGTAGGAATAATGCTTGCAGGTTCAATATCTCTATACTTCGTCTATAAAAATATTTTTGGTATTACCAATAAAGTAGCCCTACCGGCAGCACTACTGCCAAACATCCTCCCCAGCCTGATTGGAATTCCGATGGGGCTCAATGCTTCATACGCTATATGGACACTGCCACCAATCCTGATAAGCATGCTCTTGATGCAGCAGGCCTTTGCTAGAAACAACTGGTCAGCATATTTATGCTGGTTTTTCGGCGTTCTTGCATATGCAATTGGTTTAAACCTGGCAATGTCCTCTACATTCCTGATACCTGTTGTTTTATCCTTTTTAGGAATTTTCTTAATGGTCAGCCGGGAAAAGATTAAGCCGGCAATTTTCAGCTTGCCCTTTTTATCATTAAGTTTCTGGCAGCTTTATCGCCATAAGCTGACATCCCATAAAGAGCTTACCGATATTCCCATTGATGTCATGCTTGATCGAGCCAGTCAATTCATTGAAATGGGAAGTTTTTTACCATTCAACAACTCAATTTCTCTGATTACTACAGTTATTTTAATGCTGATCGGATTGGCTGGAGTTATTGTTGGAAGTGTTCAGCTTTTCACTAAACCAATACATTTTGGTTTCAAGGATAAAACTTACAGGGTAATTCTAATCTTATGGTTACTCAGCTGGTGGTTTGGAAATAGCATTGCATACATTGTTGTTTCTCCAACTTTCAGGGTTTTTGATTACGCGTACATTGCCAACTTCAGCACTGTATTGCTTCAGATTTTTGGGATTGTTTTCTTGTGGCAAGGAATATCACATGCCCTCCACTTGCGAAAATCACATACCATGGCAGCTTTACTCTTCCTTTTCATTGGAATACTAACTTTTACCGCCATCCAAAAATTTGAGCGTATAAAATTTGTAATAAACGAACCCTCTAAAATTTCCAGCGTTTTACGATCAGAGCTCGGTCTATTAGACATCCCAGACGAAACACAGATATTGATTTTTGGCGCACCTACGACACATGCTGGCAACTATAGTGTCAATACCGGATATATACGCTATTTACTCCAACGAAATGACGTTAGCGCAATTTTTGCCCAGGAAGCTTTTCCTCACGATGTTTTTTCAAAATCGAAAACATTTCTTGATACTATGAAAGACTTCAACGTAGAAAAACCTACTCTCGCCTTTACTCTGGTGAATGGGAAGTTAGTACAAAGAAATTTATTGCTACAAACACGAACTACTGGGTTAAAAGCACTGCCCCGATTACAGTGGTCGCTGTTTGACATTAGTCGAAATGGGCATGCGCCCATTAAAATCGCAAGTGGCAAGGGTTTGCCTGCCTATCATACTTATATTGAAAACAAGCTTGAAGAAGGCTATACAGCTGAGGATATTATTTTCTCACCAAAACCCAATTCTGGTCTTTTTATCAGTCAATTAAATGCGAATGACATTGTAGCGGATGAATTTAACCTGATTAAATCAGATATCAGTTTTGATCAAACCATTACACTGCGTAGTGCCAGGAAAATAACAACAAATTCGGAAACTACCCTGGAATTATTATTACGTATTGGGGCATTGAGGCCAAACTTACTTTTAGGTTACAGCATTAATCAATCGTGGCCGAAAAAAATCAGTCTCTTAGAAATGGCGATGGAGGGAGACAATATTTTAATTAAGATACCAATTGAAGAAAAAGATGCAAAGAGCGCTCAGGTTTCCGTCAGGATCCTTAATATTGGCCACTGGCCATACAAATCACTCTTGACTACTGACAACAATGAGGCATTAGTAATCAAAGCAGATCTGTGATCTATTCATTCTGCAGGAAACATACTGCTTTTGGGTATTAATCCCGAGTTTTCGTCAGCAACAAAATCGCTGCTTAAACCATTACCAATGGTGAACGCACGGTCACTTTTGTACCTGCCCCGCCTGAACTTGAGCCAATAGCTCGCGTTAAAATACGGCCATGCAGGCTGAAATCAATGGCGAGGAGAAAACACCTAAAACCAGCATTAAGAGTGCATTAACTGATAGTACTGCGCGGAAATCAGACGGTGCCTGAATTGGGTTTTCATCCACTGCTTTATCGAAGTACATGATCTTGATTACCCGTAGGTAGTAATAACCGCCGATTACCGAGAAAACCACGGCGAGGAGTGCCAGCCAGATCAAACCTGCGTCTACAACTGCCTGGATCACCAACCACTTGGCGAAAAAGCCGACAAACACAGGGATACCCGCCATTGACAACATCAGCATTGCAAACATTGCTGCGAACCACGGGTTACGCTGGTTCAGGCCTTTATAGTCACTCAAGTTTTCAGCTTCAATACCTTTGCTGGACATAAAGATAATCACACCGAATGATCCGGCAGACATCAGTGCATAAGTAATCACATAAAACATACTGGCACCGAAACCGGTAGCGGTACCACTGATCAGGCCAAGCATGACAAAACCCATATGTGAAATGGTTGAATAGGCGAGCATGCGCTTGATGTTTTTCTGTGCCAGCGCTGCCAGGTTACCAAGGACAATGGATAGCACCGCAACCACTATCAGCATACCCGACCAGTCAGTGTGCAGGCTGGAGAGGCCATCCTGCAGCAGGCGGATTGCCATCGCAAAGACTGCCAGTTTAGGCATACTGCTAATAAACAGGACCACAGGCGCAGGTGCCCCTTCATACAGATCCGGCACCCACATATGGAAAGGTACCAGGCCGAATTTAAATGCCAGTGCAACCACCATGAATACCAGACCGAACACCAAGATCATATTGTCACTGCCCTGCTGGGCTACTGCCAACGAGATTTCACTGATTTGCAGGCTGCCAGTGGCACCATAAATCATCGACATGCCATACAGCAGCATACCGGAGGCCATCGAACCCAGGATAAAGTACTTCATCGCAGCTTCTGTAGCTTTGCGATCATCCCGTTTCAGGGCAACCATTGCATACAGCGACAGGGCCATCAGTTCCAGACCCAGGTAAACCGTAATCAGGCTGGCGGCTGAGATCAAAACCATCGCACCAAGTAAGGCAAATAACGACAGTGAATAGAACTCACTGCGATACATATTGAACTGCTTCAGGTAATAACGGCTGTATACAAACACAAGGATCATTACCATGTAGGCGAATACCTTTAACAGGTCGCCCATGCCGTCACGGACAAAGGTGTCGGCAAAGGCCATAACCGCGCCCGTCTGTTCCAGTGCCGGGTGTCCGCGCAGGGTGATGATAGCGGCCAGGGCCATGGTCAATACGGATACCAGGTGAAGAATACCGCGACGTTGCTCACTGAGGAACAGGTCGAGGATCAACAGACCACAGGCCATCAGCAGAACAAATAATTCCGGAGCTACAATTTGCAGATCTTGCCAGTTCATATCAAGATATCTCTATATAATCTTCGTTGTAGTTATTTGCTGCAATAAGTGTTCAACTGAAACATGCATCACGTTCAACAGGGGTTGCGGGTACAGGCCGATAATCAGCACAGCCAGTGCCAGTACCGTAAGAATTAAAACTTCACGTGAATTAATATCGGTCAGCCGGGCAACATTATCATTCCTGACTTCACCGAAGAACACACGCTTGACCAGCCACAGGTTATACGCAGCACCCATAATCAGGGTAAAGGCGGCAAAGAATGCGATCCACAGGCTGGCATTGAAGGAAGCCAGGATCACCATGAATTCACCGACAAAGCCAGAGGTACCCGGCAGGCCGGAGTTGGCCATGAAAAACAGTACCGCAAACATCGCGAACCAGGGCATTGTATTGGCCACACCACCGTAATCGGCGATATCGCGGGTGTGCATACGGTCATAGAGCACACCGACCACGAAGAACAGTGCGCCGGAGATAAAGCCATGCGAGATCATCTGCATCATCGCGCCTTCAACACCCATAGCCGCACCGAAACCTTCCGGTGAGCCGCGGTATATTGAGAAAGCGATAAACAGCCCGAGGGTTACAAAACCCATATGGGTAATGGATGAATAGGCAATCAGCTTCTTCATATCTGTCTGCACCAGGGCGACAAAACCGATATAGACAACCGCGATCAAGGACAAACCGATGACTACCCAGTCCAGCATTGCGCTAGCATCCGGGGTAATCGGCAGGCTGAAGCGAATAAAGCCATAGCCGCCAACTTTCAGCATCACTGCTGCCAGCACGATAGAACCACCGGTAGGTGCTTCAACGTGCGCATCAGGCAACCATGTATGTACTGGCCACATGGGAATCTTGACCGCAAACGCTGCCAGCATACCCAGGAAGATCCATTTTTGCTGGGTCATGGTCAGCGGTAGGTCATGCCAGCTGAGGATTTCAAAGGTGCCCGACTGCAGGTACAGGTAAATCAACCCGATCAGCATAAACACTGAACCGAGGAAGGTATAGAGGAAAAACTTGACCGCAGCATACACCCGGTTCGGACCACCCCAGACACCAATCAACAGGAACATTGGCACCAGCATGGCTTCGAAGAAAACATAAAACAGCATGCCATCGAGGGCTGCAAATACACCGGTCAATGCGGCCTGAAGCATTAGGAAGGCCGCCATATACTGGTGTACTCGTTCTTTGATGACTTCCCAGCCGGCAACGATGACGATAACCCCAAAGATAGTGGTTAGCAGTATCAGTGGCATGGAGAAGCCGTCCACACCCAGGTGGTAGTTAACCTTGAAGGCAGGAATCCAGGCTTTCATCTCTGAAAACTGCATGGCCGCGGTTGCACTGTCAAAGCCCAACCACAGCTGCAGTGATAGCAGTAAGGTTGCAGCAGCAACCAGCAAGGCCAGCCAGCGTGCCATAGACGGCCGCTGGTTACCCGCAAGCAATACGCCCGCAGAACCCAGTAAAGGCAACCAGACCAGAACACTCAGGAGAGGCCAGCTTGTAGTTATTGTGTTATCCATTATCTCGTCTCACTGTTACCGGTCTAAACCAGCAACCAGGCCCCCAGCAATCCAATTAAACCGATGATCATGGCAAAGGCATATTGATACAGATAGCCCGACTGCAACAACCTGACCCGTTCACCCAGCTTGCCTATCAGGGCTGCTGTACCATTAATCGCAACACCATCAATCAGTCCGGCATCACCGCGTTTCCATAAACTCTGGCCGATGCGAACAAAACCGCGGGCAAAAACCTTGTTATTAAAATCATCAAAGTAATATTTGTTCATCAACAACTTGTAGATGCCTGAGAAACGCTTAACCATGCTGTCAGCGATAGATGGCTTGAACATATAAATCCAGGTTGCCAGGGCGAAACCACCCAGCATCAGCCAGAACGGAATTGTCTGGACTGAGTGCAGTGCCATTGCGGTAGCACCGTGGAAATGAAGCGACAATTCTGCAATCACATCGTGGTGTTCATTGACCTTGATGGCATCGTCCAACCAACCACCGAAGAGCACAGGTTCAATAGTAAAATAACCAATCAGTACCGAGGGAATAGCCAGCAGAATTAAAGGTATGGTAACCACCAAGGGAGTTTCATGCATATGTTCCTGGGTATGTTTATCCATTCGCGGTTTGCCATGGAACACCAGGTAGAGCAGGCGGAAACTGTAGAAGGCGGTAATCAACACACCGAGCAACACAGCCCAGTAGGCAAAACCGCTGCCGAAACGATGCGCTTCACCCACAGCTTCAATAATCATGTCTTTCGAGTAAAATCCGGAGAAGAACGGGAAGCCAATCAATGCTAGCGTACCCACTACTGAAGTTATCCAGGTTATCGGCATCCAGCGCCTAACCCCGCCCATATTGCGCATGTCCTGTTCGTGGTGCATGGCAATAATGACCGAACCAGCCGCAAGGAACAGCAGGGATTTAAAGAAAGCATGGGTCATCAGGTGGAAGATAGCCGCAGAATAAGCTGAAGCACCGAGAGCCACTGTCATATAACCCAGTTGAGACAGAGTTGAATAAGCAATTACCCGTTTGATATCATTTTGCACGATACCAATCAACCCCATAGACAGGGCGGTAAACGCACCGATAATCAGCACAAAACTCAAGGCTGCATCTGATAATTCAAACAGCGGCGACATCCGCGCCACCATAAAGATACCTGCAGTAACCATGGTTGCCGCGTGGATTAATGCAGAAATCGGTGTGGGGCCTTCCATCGAATCCGGCAGCCACACATGCAACGGTGCCTGCGCCGATTTGCCCATGGCACCAATAAACAGGCCGACACAGATAAAGGTAATTGCAGACCACTCAGTAGTACCAAAAACAGCAATCGTTTCATTAACCTTAGACGGTGCCGCGGCAAATACCTCAGCGTAATCCAGGGTTCCAAAAACCATCATGATGGCGGCAATACCCAGGAGGAAACCAAAATCCCCCACCCGATTCACCATAAAGGCTTTCATATTGGCAAAGATCGCAGTTTCTCTCTTAAACCAGAAACCAATCAGCAGGTATGAAACCAGGCCTACCGCTTCCCAGCCGAAGAACAGCTGCAGGAAGTTATTCGACATTACCAACATCAGCATGCTGAAGGTAAACAGGGCGATATAGCTGAAAAAGCGCTGGTATCCCGGATCATCCTGCATATAACCAACGGTATAGATATGCACCATCAGAGATACAAAACTCACCACAACCATCATCAGAGTGGTCAGGTGGTCAATCAGGAATCCCACCTGGAAAGTAATTGAGTCACTGATGCCCCAGGTATACAGACTGTAGTTCATGCTCTGCATGCCGTCATATACCTGCATTTTCAGGATCAGTGCGGATAAGACGAAGGAACCGCCAACACCCAGTATGGTGACCCAGTGGGAACCGGCTCGGCCGATCTGATTACGGAATAAACCGGCAATCAGTGCGCCAGCCAGCGGCAGCAGGGGAATTAATAATAAAATGGTTTCAACTTTCATTTTAGTTAACCAGGATTAACCCTTGAGGTCGTCTAGATCAGCAACATTAATGGTGTTGCGGTTACGGAACAGAACTACCAGTATCGCCAGGCCAATTGCCGCTTCTGCAGCAGCAACGGTGAGGATAAAGAAGACAAAAACCTGGCCATCCGGATTGCCAAGAAAGCGCGAAAATGCAATAAAGTTCATATTCGCAGCCAATAACATCAGTTCAATCGACATCAGCAGGATAATGATGTTTTTCCGATTGAGGAAAATACCGGCAACACTCAGGCACAATAAAATCGCGCCGAGGGTCAAATAATGCGTAAGACTAACCATCAGTTGTTCTCCACATGTTCAACTGGCATATCAATAACTTCCAGGCGATCACGTTTCTCGGTACTAACCTGCAGTGGAATCGACTGGGTTTTAACACCCTCACGATGACGTAATGACAACGCAATTGCAGCCACAATAGCCACCAGTAAAACGATTCCGGCAATTTCAAACGGCCACAAATATGCAGTAAACAGGCGCTCGCCAATTTCTGCGGTATTCGAGTATCCCTGCTCATGCGGTACCGGCAGCGGGTAAGTATCAGTGCCGGTCTGGCTCTTGTACCACAACACCATCAGCACTTCTGCCAACATCACCAGGGCAACACCGATACCCAACGGCAGGTTTTTAACAAAACCTTCATTAACCCGTGACTGGTTGATATTCAGCATCATGATCACAAACAGGAACAGCACCATCACCGCACCCACATACACCAGCACCAGTACGATACCGAGGAACTCCGCTTCCAGCATGATCCACAATGCAGCTGCGCTAAAGAAGGTAAGGATCAGGAACAATATCGAGTAAACGGGGTTGCGCACACTGATAACCAGTGTCGCTGCCGTCACCATAATGACTGAGAATAAGTAAAAAAAGATTTCCTGTATGGGCATGTCAATTACCTGTATGCGGCATCCTGTTGCCTGTTCTTGCTAATGCTTTCTTCGAAACGGTCACCAAGGGCAAGCAATTGCTGTTTATCCAAAATACTTTCTTTAGGGTCTTCCATATGAAAGTCCGCAAAATCTGTTAACACGATGGAATCGACCGGGCAGGACTCTTCACAAAAGCCGCAGTAAACGCATTTGAAAAGATCAATCTCATAACGTGTAGTTCGCCGGGTACCATCATCGCGCATCTCCGAATCGATGGTAATCGCCAGTGCCGGGCAAACCGCTTCACACAATTTACAGGCAATGCAGCGCTCTTCCCCATTGGGGTAACGACGGAGAGCGTGGATCCCACGAAAACGATTCGATTTGGGTATTTGTTCTTCCGGATAAAATACCGTGAACTTGGGTTTGAACATGTGCTTGAAAGTGACCCCAAGCCCCTGCCAGAGCTCAATCATCATCAGGGATTTGAAATAGCGAATGACTTTATTCATAACATCAGGCTCCGCGTACCACAATTCCGTTGAAGACAAACATCGCTGCCACCAGCACCCAGACCATAGTGATCGGGATAAAGACTTTCCAGCCCAGGCGCATGACCTGATCATAGCGGTAGCGTGGGAATGTTGCCCGAATCCAGAGGAAGTTGAACATAAAGAAGGCCAGTTTGCCCATAAACCAGAACACACTCGATTGCCTTAACCAGGAATCACCGAGAAAGGCCCAGCCTTCAAAGGGTGACAACCAGCCACCAAAGAAGAAGATAGCTGTCAGTGCCGATATCAAAATCATATTGGCGTATTCGGCAAGGAAAAACACTGCAAATGCCGCACCGGCATATTCCACATGGAAGCCGGCAACAATTTCAGATTCACCTTCAGCCATATCAAAAGGCGCACGATTGGTTTCTGCCAGGCCTGCAATGATATAAATTGCGAACATCGGCAATAACGGCAACCAGTACCAGTCGAGCATACCACCAGCCTGTGCATTTACAATTTCCTGTAAATTAAGGCTGCCCGCGAGAACCAGCACCCCCAGGAGTGAAAAACCCATGGCAATTTCATAAGAAACCACCTGTGCGGCCGAACGCATGGCACCGAGCAAGGCATATTTTGAATTAGACGCCCAACCGGCAAGAATAATTCCGTACACGCCCATTGAACTCAGCGCGAGGATATAAATAACCCCGGCATTCAGGTCAGCCCAGACCATACCTTCGCCCACCGGAACTACTGCCCAGACTGCAAAAGCAGGCGCAATTGATAGTATCGGGGCAATCAGGAAAAGGTAACGGTTAGCCTCTTTGGGCAGGATAATTTCTTTCAGCAGCAGCTTAATAACATCAGCGAAAGGCTGGAACAGCCCCCAGGGCCCTATTCTATTCGGCCCTATACGTGCTTGCATGGCCCCGATCACCCGCCGTTCGGCATACGTGTAGTAGGCAACCAGCAGGATTAATGGCAGCAGGGTATATAAAACAATACGAATCAGCAGCCAGGCAAATTCAAGGATGGCATCCATTATTTAGCCTCCACTTCGATAGCAGCCCAGGCAGAACCCAAATGTGCGGTTTCAGCCATGGCTGCCGGTAACAACACGCAGCCTGCTGCAATTGATGGATCAGATTTCAACACCAGATGGATCTGCTGATCACCCTGGGTGGCGGTAACAGTAGCACCGGGACTTAAATCACGAGTGCTGATATCTTCAGGATTCATGCTTATCACTGCCCTACTCGCCAGATGTGTATCCTGTAATGGTGCTGATTGACGGCATTCGGCATTGACAGAATAGATTCCGACCTCACCCAGTCTGTTCAAGCCATTTGAAACTTCCAGTTCTGCAAACTCAAAGTCGGTACGAACAGCCGCACATTCTTCCGGCATCTCGAGGCTACCCAGGCGACTGAATTCAAAACCTTCAAGGCCTAACTGTGTTCCAAGGCGATGCAGGATTTTCCAGCCCGGCTTACTCATACCCGGGGCTTTTGATGCAGCCGACACTTGTTGCAGCTGTCCATCAAAGCTCATTAAACTGCCTTCAGATTCAGCGGTTGCCGCCAATGGCAGGATTACATCTGCATTGGCCAGTATCGCATCTGAATTAAAACTGCTTACCGCAAGTACTTTGCCGGCGGCCAGTGCAGTTTGAACCAGAGCCGGATGATCAAAATCGAGGGCCGGGTTCACATTCCACAGCACCCAGCCCTTCGCCGGATTTTCCAGCATTTGGGCAACATCGAGGCCACCATCAGCGGGTTGAGCGCCATAGTATCGGGCACCTGTTGAATTGCCCCCATCAGCTATCAGGTTACAGCGTCCTGCGACAGCCTGGCTGATTGCCTGAGCCAGCGCACGTATCCAGTCTGCCTGCGGATGTGACAAGGCCATCTTGCCAACCAGCAGCAAGGCATTATCTGCTGCCTTCAGTGCATTAGCCGCATGTGTTGCAAACTCATCGGCTGCGGCATTTTCTACCGCATTGGCGACATTTGCCTGTAGTGAGCGGGTATCCAGCGACTCGCCCAGGGCTTTGGCTATGGATAACAATTGTCCCAGCATTTTCCCGGGTTCAATCACCGATGTTTCAGCGCAGTCAAAATGATAGTTATAGTTGCGTGGCATCACAGCATAAATTGCTGCCTGGTTTTTCAGCCAGGCCTGACGCACCTTGTGACCCAGGATTGGCGCATCTTCATGGATGTTGCTGCCGATCAGTAAAACTGCATCGGCCTTAGCCATTTCGCTAAGCTGGCATTCAAACTGTATTTGCCTACTGGCATCGTCGGTAAACGTAGTTTCACGTAGGCGCGAGTCGATGTTTTTACCACCCAGGCCTTTCAACAGGCGGCTGGCAAGCAGGTATTCTTCGTTAAAGGCAGATGGGGATAAGAGCATGCCTAAATCTTCACCGGCATCAGTTAAAATTTCAGCTGCGGCATCCAGGGCCACATCCCAGTCGACAATTTGCCAACTGCCATTGCTGTCTTTCACCATCGGCTCATGCAGGCGTTCATCGCTACGCAAACCATAGTGTGAATAACGATCACGATCAGATATCCAGCATTCGTTCAATGCTTCATTATCGCGCGGTACACAACGCAGGATTTCATTCCGGCGAGTGTGGTAATACAGATTGGAAGTAACGCCATCATGACTGGATACTGAAGCACGTGCCATCAGTTCCCACGCCCGGGCTGAAAAACGGAACGGCTTATTGGTCAAAGCACCAACCGGGCAGACATCTATAACGTTGCCTGAGAGCTCCGAATCGATGGAGCGTGCCACCATGGTGCCGATTTCGAGGCGGTCACCGCGGCCAATACCGCCAAGCTCATCAGTACCGGCAATCTCTTCAAGAAAGCGCACACAGCGGGTACAGTGGATACAGCGGGTCATTTCCGTTTGCACCAATGGACCAATATCTTTATCTTCAACCACCCGTTTGCTTTCACTGAAACGGGAAACCGAACGGCCATAGCCTACCGCCTGGTCTTGCAGTTCACATTCACCGCCCTGGTCGCATATTGGGCAGTCCAGCGGATGATTAATCAGCAGGAACTCCATAATTCCGCGCTGTGCATCAACAGCACGTTTGGATTCGGTAAAGACTTTCATCCCTTCCATTACCGGAGTTGCGCAGGCCGGCATGGGTTTCGGCGCTTTTTCTACATCCACCAGGCACATGCGGCAACTGGCTGCGATAGATAATTTGGGGTGGTAACAGAAGCGCGGAATATCCACACCAATGCGATCAGCCACCTCGATAATCATCGAGCCTTTGGCTGCCGTGGTGGCAATTCCATCAATTTCTATGTTGACCAGGTTATTGTCCGGGCTGTTCATAAGTTTTCAAAACCGTTTATTAGTTTTTCAGTCTGAATAGGTACTGTTTCAGCTTCTATTCAGGCAATACATTTCAGGCCGCACGACCTGTCTTTTCCGCGACCAGCGAACGGCCGTGTTCCACAAAATATTCAAATTCGGGCCAAAAATGCCGCAACATACCCTGTACCGGCCAGGCAGCTGCCTCGCCAAATGCACAAATGGTATGGCCTTCAATCTGGCCAGCCGCTGAACGCAGCAACTCAAGGTCTTCCATCCGGCCTTTCCCGGCCACAATTCGCTCGAGGACGCGGTGCATCCAGCCGGTACCTTCACGGCATGGCGTACATTGCCCACAGGATTCCATATGATAGAAACGCTCCAGGCGTGTCAGTGTTTTCACCATGCAAGTAGTTTCATCCATCACAATAACAGCACCTGAACCCAGTCCTGAGCCGGCTTTTGCCAGGGCATCGAAATCCATGGTTAGGTCCATCATCTGTGCCGCCGGGATCACCGGCATAGAGGAACCTCCGGGGATAACAGCCTTCAAGGCGTTTCCATTGAGGACACCACCTGCCATTTCCAGTAAATCGGCAAAGGGTGTACCCAGGGGCACTTCATAGTTACCGGGTTTATTCACATGCCCGGAAACAGAAAAACATTTAGGTCCGCCATTGTTGGGCTTGCCAATATTCAGGAACCACTCGGCACCATTGCGCATAATTGACGGCACTGAAGCCAGTGATTCGGTGTTATTAATGGTGCTTGGTTTACCGTACAGGCCAAAGTTAGCTGGGAACGGCGGTTTAAAACGCGGCTGCCCTTTCTTGCCTTCCAGCGATTCCATCAATGCGGTTTCTTCACCACAGATATACGCGCCGGCACCCAACACTGCGTAGATATCAATATCAATACCACTGCCCTTTAAATCTTTACCCAGCCAACCAGCTGCATAGGCTTCTTTCAGGGCCGATTCAAAGTTTTCAAACGGTTCGTGATGGAATTCACCGCGCAGGTAATTGTAACCAACGGTCGCACCCATGCTGTAGGCGGCAATTGCCATGCCTTCAATAACCGCATGCGGGTTATAACGCAAGATATCGCGATCGTGGCAGGTACCCGGTTCACTTTCATCAGAGTTGCACAGCAGGTATTTTTGTCCGGGTGCTGAACGGGGCATAAAGCTCCATTTCAGACCGGTAGGAAATCCCGCACCGCCGCGACCGCGCAAGGCCGAGGCCTTGACGATTTCTATTACTTTTTCCTGCGGGGTTTTTTCATCCAGGATTTTGGCCCAGGCCTGATAGCCACCTACTTTCAGGTAGTTTTCCAGCAGATGCGGATGATCAAAATCCAGGGTGGTGAATACAACGTTATGTTCAGCCATGATCAGTCCAGCCCTTCAAGAATTGCATTGATCTTATCGACGGTTAGATTTTCGTGGTAATGACCATCAACCACCATCATCGGTGCACCGCAACAGGCTGCCAGGCATTCCTCTTCTACCTTCAAAGTGATACGACCATCAGTTGTAGTCTCACCCATCTTAATGCCGAGCTGGTTCTCAATATGCGCAACCACTTCTTCTGCACCGCGCAACATGCAGGAAATATTGGTGCAGATATTCACTTTATGCCGCCCGGTAGGCTCAAGATCGAACATTGAGTAAAAGCTGGCAACTTCATAGACCTGGACATTTGGCAGTTCAAGGTATTCAGCTACCGCATCCATCAATTCATTGGTCAACCAACCGCCGTTCTGATCCTGGGCCGCCATTAAAGATTGAATCACGGCGGAACGTTTATGTTCCGGCGGGAATTTAGACAACCAGTGATCCATGGTTGCCCGGGTATCAGGGTTTAATAAATAAGTGTTGCTGTTCTTCGTCATTATATTTACCGGTCAACCTCGCCAAATACGATGTCCTGGGTGCCGATAACGGCAACCACATCTGCCAGCATATGGCCTTTAACCATCTCATCCATTGAGGAGAGATGCACAAATCCTGCGGTACGTAAATGTGTACGGAAGGGTTTGTTTGCGCCATCGGAAACCATATAACAGCCAAACTCACCTTTCGGATGCTCAACCGCCGCATAGGTTTCGCCTGCCGGCACACTGTAACCTTCGGTAAACAGTTTGAAGTGATGAATCAGGGATTCCATATCATCCTTCATGGCTTCCCGGCTGGGAGGAGTCACTTTATGGTCACCACTGATCACTGGACCCGGGTTATCACGCAACCAGCTGATGCATTGGCGAATAATTTCATTCGACTGGCGCATTTCTTCCATTCGCACCAGGTAACGATCATAGCAATCGCCATTTTTACCAATAGGTACAGAAAATTTCACTTTGTCGTAAGCCGCATACGGCTGTTTCTTACGCAGATCCCAGGCAATTCCTGAACCACGCAGCATCGGCCCGCTAAAGCCCAACTGCAGGGCACGTTCTGGTGAAACCACGCCAATACCAACCGTGCGCTGTTTCCAGATCCGGTTATTGGTCAGCAGGGTTTCATACTCATCGACGCGGTGAGGGAAATCATTTACAAATTCATCCAGGAAATCGAGCATACTGCCCTGGCGCCAGGCATTCAGCCGGGTCAGGTCTTTGCCTTTGGTCCAGCGGGTTTCCTTAACCTGGGGCATATGAGCGGGAAGATCCCGGTAAACACCGCCCGGGCGGTAATAGGTGGCATGCATACGCGCACCCGAAACTGCCTCGTAAACATCCAGCAGGTGTTCGCGCTCACGGAAAGCATATAAAAACAGGGTCATGGCACCAAGATCAAGACCATGGGTACCGATCCACATCAGATGATTGAGGATACGGGTAATTTCATCAAACATGGTACGGATGAATTTTGCCCGAACTGGAATTTCCAGTTCCAGCAGGTTTTCAATCGCCATCACATAGGCATGCTCATTGCACATCATGGAAACATAATCGAGCCGGTCCATATAACCAATATTCTGGTTAAAAGGCTTGGATTCTGTCAATTTTTCAGTACCGCGATGCAGCAGCCCAATATGCGGGTCGGCACGTACTATGGTTTCACCATCGAGTTCAAGAATCAGGCGTAAAACACCATGCGCAGCAGGGTGCTGTGGACCAAAATTCAGGGTGTAATTTTGAATTTCAGACATGATCAGCTCCCATCCTCGGCTGTTTTATCATTGGCGGCATGTTTGCGCGAATCATCACGTACAACCCGGGGAACCAGAACGCGAGGCTCAATTTCAACGGGCTCATAAACCACCCTGTCCTGTTCTTCATCGTAACGAACCGTCACATTGCCTATCAAAGGAAAATCCTTGCGGAAGGGATGACCTACAAAACCGTAATCGGTCAGAATCCTGCGTAAATCAGGATGGCCTTCGAAGGCAATCCCGAACATATCAAAAGCTTCCCTTTCATACCAGTTGGCAGAACTCCAGGTCTCAACCAGGCTGGGAATTATCGGCATTAAATCGTCTTTAGCGAAACAGCGGATTCGAATACGCCGGTTATGCTGCACAGAGAGCAGGTGTACAACTGCCGCAAAACGTCCGGGGTGAGCATAATTATTATCGCGGTCAAACGGTTCCTGCGGACGATCTGCCCAGTTAAACCGGCCGGCACCTTCAGCACTTACGCCACGGCTGAAACCGCTGTTGCTGGCACTTTCGGTAGCCCATTCAGACTGCCCCCAGGAGAGGTAATCCATCCCGCATAGGTCGATTAACTGTTCAAAGGAAAAATCATCTTCATCGCGCAGGTCACGGGCAACATCCAGCCAATGTTCTGCGGATATCTCCAGGGTAAGCATGTTGCCTTTGTCGCTAACAGACACGATCCGGTCGGTTCCGAAAAATTCTTCAAGCCGGGTAACAAATTGACTTTTTTGTTTCGCCATTATCAGTCTCGATTAATCTCTGGCAATTGTATTGGTACGGCGGATTTTCTTCTGCAGTTGCAGGATGCCGTAGATCAAAGCTTCAGCGGTTGGCGGGCAACCGGGAACATAAACATCGACCGGTACAATCCGGTCGCAACCGCGGGTGACCGCATAAGAATAGTGGTAATAACCACCACCATTTGCACACGAACCCATGGAAATAACCCATTTAGGTTCTGACATCTGGTCGTAAACCTTGCGCATCGCCGGAGCCATTTTATTCACCAGGGTACCGGCAACAATCATTACATCAGACTGACGCGGACTGGGGCGAAAAATAACCCCGAAACGATCCAGGTCGTAGCGTGAAGCACCCGCCTGCATCATTTCAATCGCACAGCAGGCAAGGCCGAAGGTCATTGGCCACATTGAGCCGGTCATGGCCCAGTTAATCAGGCTATCCAGGCTGGTGGTTACCACCCCGCGATTTAATAAAGGATTGTTATCCGCATTCGGCCGCAGGATATCATCAATTTCGTTGAGTTCAGGCAATTTCATTTGATCATTCCCACTCAAGGGCTCCTTTCTTCCACAGGTAAGCCAGGCCAATCGCCAACTCGAGGGTAAACACCAGAACTGCGGCAAATGCGGTCATTCCGACGTTTTCCATTACTACTGCCCAGGGAACGAAGAAAGCGATTTCCAGATCAAAAACAATAAACAGGATAGCTACCAGGTAAAAACGTACATCAAACTGCATGCGTGCGTCATCAAATGCTTCAAAACCACATTCATAGGCTGAGAGCTTGTCTTCAGTGGGACGGTGGGGACCGAGTAGTCCACCGGTAAGCAATAACACGACGCCAAGACCCACGGAAATGACAATAAAGATGAATACAGGCCAATATTCGTTTAGCATTCTGTTCCCTCGCATCCGGCGTTGCGGACAGTTACAAAATAAATTGGTTAAAAACCAGCCCCGACACCGACTGACAGACAGCTGATTCTGGGCTCAAATCATCAATACAACTTCTTAACAGACGGTATTGTCCTGCAATTGGGATAATTATCACTTGACCAAGGTCAGAGAGACGAAACATCTCATTACCCAATTTCCCGCTTATTGACTCCAACCGTGTAAAACAATTGGATCAAAATTAGATGGTGCCGAAGGCCGGACTCGAACCGGCACGGCTTACGCCACTACCCCCTCAAGATAGCGTGTCTACCAATTCCACCACTTCGGCATATCTAAAACCCTGAACTATTGAGGTGTTTCACCCTCAACAGCCATTTCTTCTGCATTTTCTTCCACAGCCTGCAATGCTTCATCTACGCCTGGCATGTCATCTGTCAACTGCCCGCCCATCTGCTGGACTTCAGTTTCGATGGCTGCCGGGAGATCACTGACAGGGGCAGCAGTTGTGGTTTCTTCTGGCATCTGCAGGTTTTCTTCGACCTGCTGGATAACACTGTCATTGGCAACCACGCCAAGATCTTCTTCAGGAAGTGTTTTTGACATATTTGATGCCATTACTGCCATGCTCATGGAGATAACAAAAAACAGAATCGCTGCGACCGAAGTTGACCTGGTGAGGAAGTTACCCGCACCTGAAGCACCGAATACTGTACCGGATGCACCGCTGCCGAAGGCCGCACCTGCTGTCGCGCCGGCGCCGCGCTGAACCAATATCAGGGCGATCATGGCAATTGCTATAAGTACATGGAAAATATTTAATAACTGCATAATTTATTTATCTAATAATTGTGCCGGCCAGTGATGAGTAGTTCTATCCTACGATTCAGGCAGCATTTTAAGCCACCGCGTTGTATATCGAGAGGAAGTCTTCAGCGGTAAGGGAAGCCCCGCCAATCAGTCCACCATCAATATCTGTCTGGGCAAATAATTCAGCGGCATTCGATCCCTTGACACTGCCGCCATACAAAATTCTAAGTTGGCCGGCGATTATACCATCCAATGCAGTTAGTTTGTCACGTATAAATGCGTGAATTTCCTGTGCCTGGTCTGGACTGGCAGTTTTTCCAGTTCCTATTGCCCACACCGGTTCATAAGCCAATACTGCATTGGCAAAACCCGCAATACCTGATTTTTCCAGCACCGCATCCAGTTGACGTGCAATTACAGCTTCAGTTTCACCTGCTTCACGCTCTTCCAGGCTTTCGCCCACACACAATACCGGCACCAGACCTACTGCTAATGCAGCGGCAAACTTATCGGCAACCCGCTGGTCAGTGTCAGCATACATCGCACGGCGTTCTGAGTGGCCGACGAGCACCATCTGGCAGCGAAGGTCTACCAGCATGGCGGCATTGACTTCGCCGGTATGTGCACCAGCTGGATTTTCGTTTAAATCCTGGGCACCAAACATCAGTTCGGTATCCGCTGCTGCACCAGCGACTATATTAATATAGGGAAATGGTGGAAAAACCGCCATTTCAACTGAACTGCCAGGCTTGAAACCACTAGCTACAGCTCCTGCCAGCTCCCTTGCCATGGCATTGCTGCCATTCATCTTCCAGTTACCAGCGACCAGTATCTTGCGCATAATAATTTCCTTGCTTTAGTTGAGCGATTAATGAGATAGAATACTAAGCAGACCATTAACAGGCAAGTAGATCATGCAAACAAAACCAACCCAAAGGACAGCTTTAATCACCGGCGCCTCTGCAGGACTTGGCGCGGAATTTGCCCGGCAACTGGCAACCAAAGGTCACAACCTGGTACTTACCGCCCGGCGCACCGACAGGCTTGAATCACTGGCGACTGAGTTGGCGGCAGAATTTGGTATTCAAACACATGTATATACCGCAGACCTTGCTGATCCGGCCAGCCCTTCCAGCCTGTGTCAAAAACTTGCAGACGATGGTATTGATATTGACATTCTAATCAATAATGCAGGTTACGGAGTAACCGGTACCTTAACGGTTCCGGACTGGAAAACACATACTGATTTCCTCAGCGTTATGGTTAATTCACTGGTTGAATTCTGTTACCTCCTGCTGCCAGGCATGCAACAGCGTGGGTTTGGACAAATTATCAATGTCGCCTCAATGGCAGCGCTGGTACCTGGGGCACCAGGACACACCCTGTATGCGGCCAGCAAAGCCTTCGTTGTGCGCTTTTCCGAATCCCTGGCGATGGAAAACCTCGAAACCGGGGTTAAAGTCCAGGCGCTATGCCCCGGATTCACCTACACCGAATTCCACGATGTTACCGGCACCCGTGATCAGATGTCCGGCATGTCTGAGAAGATGTGGCTGAAGGCAGAAGATGTGATCAGTTATTCCCTGAACCAAATTGAGCAGAAGGATGGCCTGCCGGTTTCAATCCCGGGCAGGCAATACCGCACGATTGAACGACTGCTGCGCTGGGCACCTAAAAAACTAGCCTATAAAAATATGCGCAAACGGGCAAAAGACTTTCGCCAACTCGATTAGGTCCTGATGAGTCGTCTTGTGGAGAGGCTACTGACGAGACTTCAGACGCTGGACTACATTACCGTCTTCTATATGAAAGATCCGGGTATCACCCCGGCGTGGATAGTATGTCCAGATTAATCGGTACACCACGATTGCTTGCCCGGGATAACCATAACCGGGTAACGGCTGGATCCCGCCATAGCCTGGATAAACCGTGACCGGATAAAAACTTTCATAGTCCGGTACGCCGCAGCGCCGATAAAGGCTGACCAATGAACTCCCTGCCCGGTCAAGATCACTGCCGCTGCAGTTGGTTTTTTCCGGGGCGCGGTTAAAACCATAATCGAGGGTTTGCTCTGATTTGAGAATACCATTACGAAAAACCAATCGACGAACTAACTTGCGCGGTCCGAAATTTATATACCAGGCTTCCATGCCATCTGTTAACTGCAGGGCGTAAGGTGATTGATCCAGCAGCGCCGGGTTGGACCAGCGTTCTATCCAGAATGGCTCGGGGCAATAACGCTCCAGCCTGGAAACCGGGTCACCCTCTTTAATCAACTTGTTGCCGCAACGCACTGCCTCGGCATCATTGCTGACTAAAAGCAATCCGGCGTAAAACAAAAACGCCACCTGGCAATGTAGGAGAGCTTTATTCATACAAGATATCTGTGGCTCGTTGCAGGTTACATATTTTAAATCTTAACGCACACCGACATAACCTTGCCTGAACAGAAGGGTCTGGGAGATTAAAGGGCAGGTGAAGACTCACCTGCCCTTTAAATTTTTGCGAATCAACCCGACTCTCTATGGTTTATACCAGATCGGTGAGGTATAGGCTCTTTCCGTGGTTGTCATCGGCACTTTTTTGGGCATATTGAGCTTGTAATATTTAGCATCGAATGCCGTCCAGCGCGGTGTCGGGATCTCGATTACCCGTGCATAATAAAAAGCACTCTCTGCAGCATTAAAGTCAGGATCCGTCCATACAGTGATCAACTCAGTGGCACCAATCGTATTGGTCCAGCTGGCATTGGCCACATTGACCGTGTTGCCTACAGATGGAATCTTCCCTGTTGCAGGATCAACTTTGCGTTCATCAGACCAGGCCACATCGTATATTTTCTCATGTAAGGCACCATCTTTGGACAGCCAGCCTTTGATGATCTGGATGCGGTCTAGGTTACCACCAATGGTGTCTTTTAAAGCTGCCACCAGGAAGGTAGGCGCTGTCTTACCAGCGGGTGCTGCGGAGAGTTCGCCACCCATGGGAACACCTTTAGCATAGCCTGTTTTCGCCGGCAGTCGGTTATCGGCATCTGCTTTTTCAAACTCCCAGCCGCCAAAGAACCGTACTGTCATGCGAGAGCCGGTAGTGGCATAGGTTTCTTTACGCTGCATCGCATCAAAAATAGATGCACGCGTATTCTCTTCCGCCCAGACGGCTGCCCAGCCGGAAGCAACGGGTGCGTAACCGCTGTATTCGTTATCACCCACCCGTGCCATCGGGTGTTTATAACGAGCCTTGTTTGGCTCCATACCGGTGTGCTTGCCGAAGAAATTATCTTCTTCTGCAGTAGCTAGTGCAGTGTGGCTATCGGTTGAACCGATCAAACCAAACTGGTAAGGGTTAGTACCGAGTTTTTCTTCAAGTTGCAAACCCATTTTCAAGGCTTCACGGGCATATTCACCTTTGAGCATGTCATCTTTCTTCAGCACACTGAGGTCAAGGTTGCCGACATCCCAGGTTTCATAATCAGCAAACTCATCATTCTTTGAGAGGAACGGATGGGTTTCACCATCACCCTTGATCTGGGTGACTTCATATAAAGGTTCCCAGCGTGCCCGTTCTTCAACATAGTTCTTATTCAGTTTTTTGCCGAAGGATTTTGAATCCGGGAACATGATACCGTTGCTCATATTGCCGTTATGGGCAATAGCCAGTACTTGTCCGGCGGTTTTCTTCTCATAAGCTGCCATCCACTTCCACAGGTCGCGTGGATTCGGACTGCCCAACGGTGGGGTCATGGTGTAGGGTTCCATCAGTTTCGCGCGGTCGGCATTATCCCGGTACATAACCACCCGGTGCAGGTTGTTGCCTTTAACCAGCGATGTCCATTCATAGCCGATAAAGGCAGTGAAATCACCCGGTTCATTGGCATCTTCAGCTGCTTTAATAATTTCATCCCAGGTAGATCGATAAACCCCGGTTCCCGGCAGTGATTCCAGTTCTGGAGGGAACTTGCCTTGCGAGAATGCCACGATCAACTCAGCTGCAGCATCAACAGCAACCTGGCCGCCCTCCACAATCATATTGTGCCACCTGCGGCCTTTTTCACTTGCCATTACATAAGGTGCACCTTCCTGCAATTTGGGGAAAAAGCCCATATTATCCGAGTGATCGGCAACCACCAGGAAATCCAGCGGCCGCGACAGCCTGACCGGCTGACCACTGGAAGCCACGACTTCCTCACCTTTGGCAAATCGATAGGCATCCGGTGGTAAAAGGCGCGCACCGAAGGCACCGGCATCAAATGAAATAGCCGTATGCAGATGAGTATCGCCCCATAACGGCCTTTCTGGGAAATTACGTTGCGCATAGGGAGAGTAAGTGCCTTCCCTGGCTGCACCGCTTAAGGAATCAGTATCATCGGTAACAACACCACCACCCGATGAATAAACCGCCTGGCTCATGCCGAGTGCAAGGCCCAGGCTAATGACTATAGCGGCTCGCTTAAACAGGACTGCTCTCGCCTGAATTGAAAATTTTTTCTGTTTGCTCATCTGATTATCCTCTGGAGATTCCCAATCTTATGCCTTTCATTATAGGCATAATGCTGTAAAACAGTCACCCATTTCGCACCGATGGAGAGTCCAGGGCTGATACCCATCGGTTAAGCCTGCGAGAATCCGATGTAGAATGATAGAGAGAACATTCATTCAACTATTGTCTAAAACCGCACGCCATGTACAGTCAATCAAAGCCAGGTAGTCTGAGAGACTATAGGATGTAGCGTTTTTCTACTCACTAATGGCGAGGAGGTTTATTAGGTGGCTGCCCCATGGTTCACCCACCGCTTAACTAAAAAATTATGCGGCAAGCGCAATCCTACCAAAGAGAGTACATAGACACAGCGACTTTAATCGTAAACAAACACTAGTGAAAGAGAAGTCGTTGGGTAATCCCCCCGAAAAACAATCGAACTCAAAAGTAGAATTTTCTCGTAAACTAAGCGAAGGAGATTTCTACATGAAAAAATCAAGATTTAGCGATTCACAGATACTATCGATATTGAAACAAGCAGAAGCTGGTACGCCAGTTTCCGAGCTCTGCCGGGAACACGGCATGAGTTCTGCAACATTTTATAAATGGCGCAGCAGGTATGGTGGTATGGATGCCTCATTGATGAAACGCATGAAGCAACTGGAAGAAGAAAACCGGCGCTTGAAGAAGATGTATGCCGAAGAACGATTAAAGGCTGAGATTATCCAGGAGGCCATGGCAAAAAAGTGGTGAAGCCATCCGTGC
>JADFVZ010000025.1 GCA_015222805.1 Pseudomonadota bacterium | reverse complement strand
CGCTTCTACCGTTTGCCAGCAAGTGACTCATAATAGAGAAAATCTATCATGAGCTTATGATTAAGACTTGCGGTTTAACAGAGCATCTACCAAATAAAGCCCCCCGTTAATTTTATGGGTGGGATGCTGTTAGCCACAGGCGTAACGCACCGGCAGTTTAGAAAGCCTCGAAAATTCAATCCCAGCGATCGTCGCGGGTCCAGATACTGTCTTCTTCAATTTTTAGCGGAAAAACATCAACCGCTGCATAGGCTGGGGGAGTTAAAGCTTTGCCGGTTTTAATGCAAAAACGCGCACCGTGGCGTGGACAAATAACCTCGCAACCCTCAACTTTACCACTGGCAAGTTCACCGCCGTCATGGGTACAGATATCTTCGATGGCATGGTATTTTCCATCCAGATTGAATACAGCAATCATCACATCTTCGATATCAACAACCTTACAGCTGCCATTCGGTAATTCAGAAACTGCGCATACACGGGTCCAGTCTGTCATTCTTATTCCTCGGTGGTAACTTCCTCAACCCCATCCAGTGCTGCACACATAGCGTGCCAGCAAAGGGTCGCGGATTTAATTCGGCTGGGGAATGCTTTAACCGGCTCCAGGGATACCGTCCCTGCCAGCAACTTGTGATTAAATGGCCTGCTGTACAACATATTCTCAAAGTCTGCTGCAGCTATCCGCGCCTCAGTAAGTGTTCGTCCGACGAGCCATTCAGTCATCATCGATGCTGATGCGGTAGCAATGGCACAAGCCTCACCCTGAAAACTGGCAGATATAATCTTGCCCTTATCAACCTCAAGATAGACCCTCAACTCATCGCCGCAAAGTGCATTATTACCCAGGGCCGTGTGAGTAGCAGGCTTCATCTCATAGAAATTTTGCGGCTCACGATTATGTGCAAGCACAGTCTGCTGGTAGAGTTGATCAAGTCCCATCAATCTATTACCGAAGCATCAAACAGGCTTTTTCTACCGCACTGATTAACACATCAATTTCTTCGCGGGTGTTATACATACCCAAAGATGCGCGTGCAGTCCCCGCTACACCCAGTTGTTTTAGAATCGGCATGGCACAATGGTGACCGGTACGAATAGCTACACCGGCATGATCTATGATGGTGCCAATATCGTGCGGGTGAATACCATCCACCACAAATGACATCACACTCGCTTTGTTAGCCGCTGTACCAACAATCCGCAGGCCATCGATTTCCAGCAGGCGCCGGGTTCCGTATGCAAGCAAGCCGGATTCATAGGTACGAATTTTTTTCTTGCCAACTTCCTCGATAAAGCGGGCGGCTGCACCCAGGCCGATACCTCCGGCAATATTTGGTGTTCCTGCTTCGAACTTAGCTGGCAAGTCATTCCAGGTGCTTTTCTCAAAAGTTACCGTACGAATCATTTCACCACCGCCATGGTATGGCGGCATGGCTTCCAGCAATTCTTCACGGCCGTACAAAACACCAATACCCGTCGGGCCGTACATTTTGTGTCCGGAAACACAATAAAAATCACAGCCAATAGCCTGTACATCAACATCCAGGTGTGGGGTAGCCTGGGCACCATCAATTAGTACAGGAATATCGAAGGATTTGGCCATTCTTGTCATTTCAACCACCGGGTTGATCGTTCCAAGCGCATTGGAAACATGCATCACCGCCAGCATCTTCACCCGTTCATCGAGCATGCCGGCAAAGGCATCCAGCTCAACCTCACCCTGCTGGCTGACCGGAATAACCACCAGCTCAGCACCCGTTTGTTCGCATACAAGCTGCCAGGGTACGATATTGGAATGATGTTCCATGGCAGTAATCATAATTTTATCGCCAGGGCCCACACGTGGTCGGACGAAACTCTGTGCTACCAGGTTGACACCCTCAGTCATCCCGCGGGTAAAGATAATTTCCTTACAATTGGTAGCCCCAATAAACCTCCGTAAAGTCTTGCGTGCAGCTTCCCAGAGGTCGGTGGCCTCCTGGCTGAGAGTATGCACCCCGCGGTGAACATTGGCATTATAGTTAGTATAAAAATTAGTAACCGCATCTATCACCACATCCGGGCGCTGCGCTGACGCAGCTGTGTCCAGGTAAACCAGTGGTTTACCGTGAACCTCTTTCTTAAGTATCGGGAAACGGTCGCGGATAGCCGCTGCATTCCAGTCGGAAGTGGCAGATGATTTTAATTCAGCCTGGCTCATCCGACTAACTCCATTTCCTCAAATACCTGGTCCAGCTTTGCCCCTAATGATTCGCGGGCGGATTCTACTTCCACCAGATCAATAACTTCCTGGCAAAATGCACGCATTAACAGCTTACGCCCCAGCTTTTCATCAATCCCACGGGTACGCATGTAAAATAGCGCATCATCATCCAGCTGGCCTACGGTTGCACCATGGCTGGCAATAACATCATCCGCGAGGATCTCCAGGTCCGGTTTGGTATCAATTTCGGCATGTTCGGAAAGCAGCAAATTAGCACTTTTCTGGGCACTATCAGTGCCATCAGCACCGACCTGAACCAGTATTTTGCCGTTATATACACCCCTGCCCCGGCCATCGGCGATACATTTAAAGTTTTCACGGCTGGTGCAATTTTCAACCTGATGGTCAATTCGGGTATGAAAATCCGTATGCTGGCGACCGCGCACCATAACCATACCATCAACTTCAATAAAGCCGTTCTGCCCCTGGAGCTCAACACTAAAATCATGCCTTACCCACAGGCCACCAAGATCAAGGTGGGTACAATGCAGCTGTGAGCCTGCAGCTAAACGACAATCCACCCTGTCCACCAGGGTAGATTTACCAGCGAGTGTTTGTGCGCGGGTCCAGTCAAGCCGGGCCTTATCTGCCAGCATCACCTGGGTCTGGGTGTTTAACAGGCCGCCACCTGTTTGCCCGGAAAGCTCAATTACTTGCTCAACCAGGGTCAAGCTAGCCCCATCAGCCAGATGGATAATGTGGCGTGCATTGCTCAGTACATCACCCGCACTCAGCTGGATAAGATGAACAGGCTGCTCACAAAGCGTATTTTTCTCAAGCTGAATGAATAAACCGTCCTGAAATTTAGTGGTATTCAGGTAACTGAAACCGGCGTCCGCGGCGTCCGGCATATCACCCAGCAGCGCATCAATTTCGCTATTTTCAAATTCACTGGCAAGGTTGGTGATTTTTATGTCATCAGGAACCAGGCTTAAATGTGCCTGATACAGGCCATTTACAAACACCATCCGATAGGAATCTTGTTCCAGCCCTGCGAGAGACAGCAGTTGTTCCGATTCAAGTACAACATCCGCCTGTGTATTTAAATTCTTGCGCAATAAACTGCGCAAAGATGAATAACGCCAGTTCTCACTGCCCTCTACAGGTAATCCAGTCGCGGTTAAGCGTTCAAAGGCCAGCTGGCGGCGCACATTCAACCAATCCGGTTCGTTGCTGTTGAATCCGGGGTCCAGGCTAATAATTTCTGACAGGGGCATGGCGGACATCAGGAGTTCTCCACCGCCACACTGTCATTTTCCTGCAACCAGGCATAACCCTTTTCTTCCAGTATCAATGCGAGTTCAGGGCCACCGCTACGAGCAATCCTTCCATCAGCCAGCACATGCACTACATCAGGGACAATGTGATCAAGCAGGCGCTGGTAATGGGTAATCACCAGCATCGCACGGTCGGCACCCCGTAGGGCATTTACACCATTGGCGACTGCACGCAGTGCATCAATATCCAGGCCGGAATCGGTTTCATCAAGGATTGCCAGGGTGGGTTCGAGTACTGCCATCTGGAATATTTCATTGCGTTTTTTCTCACCCCCTGAGAACCCGGCATTGACCGCACGCTTTAACAGGTCGTCTTTGAGATCGAGCACTTTCAGTTTTTTCCGTACCAGTCGCAGGAATGTAGCCGCATCCATCGGCGGCTCGCCGCGATACTTGCGCTGGGCATTTAAAGCAGCCCGCAGGAAATAAGTGTTATTCACCCCGGGGATTTCAACCGGGTATTGAAAGGCCAGGAACACACCTTCACAGGCGCGTTCTTCAGTATCCAGCTCGAGGATATTCTTGCCTTTGAAAAGCACCTCACCCGAAGTAACTTCATAGCCATCACGGCCGGCAATAATATTGCCCAGGGTGCTTTTGCCGGCGCCATTGGGCCCCATAATGGCGTGCACTTCACCCGCCTTCAGGGTCAAATTAAGGCCTTTCAGGATTTCTTTTCCTTCAACGGTAGCGTACAGGTCTTTAACTTCTAATATCATACTCATGTTTATTCAATCTCTGATAACTGTTTGTACAGCACGCTTATCCAACCGCGCCTTCAAGTGATATTTCCAACAGGGCTTTAGCTTCAACCGCAAATTCCATCGGCAACTCGCGAAAGACTTCTTTACAGAAGCCATCCACAATCATGGATACCGCGTCTTCTTCACTGATACCGCGCTGCAGGCAGTAAAACAACTGGTCTTCACCAATTTTTGAAGTTGTCGCTTCATGCTCAACTTTGGCAGTGGGATTTTTAACTTCTATATACGGAAAAGTGTGCGCGCCGCAGGTTTTCCCGATTAACATCGAATCACACTGGGTGTAATTACGCGCATCAGCAGCATTTTTACCGACATGTACCAGGCCACGATAAGTGTTTTGACCATGACCTGCAGAAATACCCTTGGTAATTATCTTGCTGCGGGTATTTTTTCCCAGATGAATCATCTTGGTGCCGGTATCAGCCTGCTGGTAATTGTTGGTCAGTGCCACCGAATAAAATTCACCGGTAGTATTGTCACCGCGCAATACACAGGAGGGGTATTTCCAGGTCAAAGCCGAACCGGTCTCAACCTGGGTCCAGGATACCTTGGCGCCGTCTTCACGGCAGTCCGCGCGCTTGGTAACAAAGTTATAAATTCCGCCAACCCCATTCTCATCACCGGGATACCAGTTCTGCACGGTCGAATATTTGATAAACGCATCTTTTAAAGCCACCAGTTCGACTACCGCAGCATGCAGCTGGTTTTCATCCCGCATTGGTGCGGTACAGCCTTCCAGGTAGGATACATGGCTGCCCTCTTCAGCAATAATCAAGGTACGCTCAAACTGTCCGGTTTCCGCGGCGTTAATCCTGAAATAGGTCGAAAGTTCCATCGGGCAGCGGACACCTTTTGGAATAAAACAGAAACTGCCATCAGAAAATACCGCCGAATTCAGGCAGGCAAAATAATTATCAGAAACCGGGACTACACTGCCGAGATACTGGCGCACCAGTTGCGGGTGGTCTTTAACCGCCTCTGAAAATGAACAAAAAATGACCCCGACTTCTGCCAGTTCCTTTTTGAAGGTTGTACCGACTGAAACGGAATCGAATACCGCATCCACTGCCACACCTGCCAGGCGTGCACGCTCATGCAAAGGCACACCCAACTTTTCATAGGTTTCCAGTAATTTAGGATCAACTTCATCCAGGGACTGCGGGCGGTCTTTATCCTGCTTGGGTGCAGCGTAATATGAAATGGCCTGAAAATCGATTGGCAGGATATCCAGTTTTGCCCAATTCGGGGGCGTCAGGGTCAACCAGTGCTGGTAGGCCTGTAAGCGCCATTCCAGCAACCATTCGGGTTCTTCTTTGAATGCGGATATTGCCCGCACCGTGCTTTCATCCAGCCCCGGGGGCAGGCCTTCTGTTTCTATATCGGTGACAAAACCGTGTTTGTATTTTGCCGCGACCAGTTGATCAAATTGAGATGCTTCACTCGACATGTGTATTGCCTATGCTATCAATGTTGCTATGTGTAAATTGGGAATCTGGCGAGAATCAACGGGGCCTGACATATCCGCCAGGCTGACCCCGGATAATGCGCTTGCCACCGCTTCTGAAATTCTTCGCCAATTGGTACTAAGTCCACAAACCGACTGTTGTCCGCATAAATTGTCTTCAACCGAGCATTCAGTCATTGCGATGGGACCTTCTATAGCCGTAATAATTTCAGCCACTGATATCAGCTCTCCTGAGCGTTCCAGCAGGTAACCGCCATGTGCTCCCCGAATTGATTTCACCAATTCCTGCTGACAAAGTAACTTCATGACTTTACTAACTGTGGGGGGCTCAAGGTGAATCCGCTCTGCCAGCTTATGCGTACTTAGCATGACACCCGGCTCCAGCTGATCAGCCGAATACAGGCTAACCATCACCTGGATAGCATAATCGGTCATTTTGGAGATCCTCAGCATGAGCATATAGTACCATTTTAGTCCTGTATGGTACAGATTAGAGGTTAATTAATGATTGTGTAGGCCTTTTACGGTTAAAATTAACCTATGCAACTGCCACAGCACCCATTAACCAGACATATTATCTGGATCAGTCTAAGCCTGACAGCGTCCTTTCTTCTGGGTTGGTGGCTGGCTTATCCACTGCAGTTTGTAGCCATCACCGTCGCTGGCTGGCTGGTCTGGTACCTGGTCAAAATGAAGCTGCTGATTCAGTGGCTGAAATCAGATTCAACAACTCTGAGAAATACCGGGCTTCCGACTTTCCTGAAGGCTGAACTAGCTGCCTGGCAACGCCGCTCGAATGCGATAATTAAACAAACAGAGAGTAAATTTTCGGCCTTGCTCGATGCGACCAATGCTTTACCAGAACCCCTGCTTTTTATCAACGCAAAACATCAGCTGCAAAGGTTTAACTCTGCTGCAGCCGATGGTTTAGGACTGACTGACCGCATGCTCGGATCGGCAGTTGATAATGTTTTAAACACGACTGAATTTACCCACTGGCTTGAATCCAGGGGACTGGAATCTGACTACCTGAAGATCAGCTCACCGATTGATCAGAATAAAACCTTCAAGGTACAGTTGTTGAAATACACACGGGATCAGCACCTGTTAGTCTTCACCGATATCACCAGGATCCAGCTACAAAGTAAGATTCGGCATGATTTTGTGGCCAATGTCTCACATGAACTAAGAACCCCGCTTACTGTACTCAACGGCTATCTGGAAATGCTGACAGCCGATGAGTCTGATTCAAACCACCAAGTTTTCCTGACGCTGCATAAGCAAACTTTATCCATGAATGAGCTGGTAACAGACCTGCTGGAACTGGCACGGCTACAGGATGAATCAAACAAACGTAAAAGCATAACCGCCATTGTCGATGTGCCAATACTGTTGAATGAACTCTTACTAACGGCAGCTGAATTATCCCAGGGCCAGCACAACATCAAGCAGCATATCGACAAGTCCCTGATCATACCCGGGAAAAAGCGTGACCTGAAAAGTGCCTTCGGTAACCTTATAGCTAATGCGGTACGTTACACACAGCCAGGCGGCAACATACAGGTTAACTGGTACAAGCAGGCTGGTTCAGCTGTATTTGAAGTTATTGATAACGGCACCGGGATCCAGGCACAGGATATTCCCCGCTTAACTGAACGGTTTTATCGCGCAGACTCCAGTCGTAACCGCAACCAGGGGGGGACCGGCCTGGGACTGGCAATTGTTAAACACGTGACTGAAAAACACAATGGTCGACTTGAGATTGAAAGCTGCCCGGGGGAAGGGAGCACTTTTCGTATCTCCCTTCCACTGGCAAATATTTAACCCCGTGCCCGGATCAAAAAAGCCGTCCGATGCGTGCTTTCATCGGACGGCTGGAACTAAACGACCAGTAAACTGTAAACCGCTATTTAAACTTGAATTTTAAATCCAGTTGCAAGCGATCAAAGTCCCTGGGATCACCGGCGGCCAGGTTGTTTTCCGAAAGTATGTAGGTCATGTTGGTTGTCCAGTTTTTGGCAATACCGTAACCACCCTTGAAGACAAAGCCGCGGACATCAGTACCACCACCGCCAAAATCAGAATCAGTAATCAAGCCCAGCGTGGCATCTGCTTCAAGATCCTGATAGGCCAGGCGGAAATCCCAATCCCCGGGGTTTTTGACCTTGCCCAGGCGGAAACCAACGGCATAACCATCGTTATTAGTTGGGGCTTCAGTATTGTGAATGATATCGCCAAATACCAGTACCGGCAGGTCAAACAGATTAAACCCAAACTCAGCAAAACCCTGCACTACATGATAATCATAGAGATACTTATCGGTAATCGGGTTAAAGCTATTACCAAAGAAGTCACCATCCCCAAGGAAAGATGAATGCGCTGTGGCATCTATCACGGTATATCCGGCACCCAGTTTCAAACTTAGGCCATCAGTCGGCTTAAGTTTGATGCCTCCCTGCATAAAATAGGTCGGTTCTGTGCCCTTCTTACTGTCGCCTTCAAAGTAATTAAACATTGAGTTAAAATATAACCGCTCTCCTGCCCAACGGAAATTGATTCCTTCAGGGCGCCAATCGGAATCCATCAGGAAATTATGCCCACCTGTACGCTTGATAGGGTTTTTGAATTTACCGGCACCGATGATCATATTCTGGCCGGCTTTCCAGTCAAAATAGGCCAGGTCCAGGTTTAAACCTTTGGTGCTGCCGCCGCCACCCAGGGTCTGGTTACTAGAGACTGGATCCTCGGAACCACTGGCAAGACCAATGCCAACCACCATGGTTGGTGAAATTTCGGCAACCAACTCTGCCCGGGCACGGATTCGATTGCGATTGCGACTATCCTTGCCTTCAGCGTCGATATATTCATAGCGCGGCCTGAAGTCTCCCTTCCAGTGCATTCTTTCTGTCCATGAACTCTTATCGACCCGTTTTTCTACTGCAGCTACTGACTCTTTCAGTTCCACCGTTTTCTCAACAGCGGCTTCATTGGTTTGGCGTAACTCAGTATTGGCCTGTTTAAGGCTTGAGTTTTCATGCTCAAGGGCACCCAGGCGCTGGTTCATCTTAGTTACCTGATCCAGTAACAACTGGAACTGCTCATCACTGACCGCGGCAAACCCACTGGTACTTAAAGCCAACAGTACCGCTACTGCAATCGGTCTTCTCATTTGTTTAATCATCTTCTCTCTCTGCTTTTAAAGTCCAGGCTGTAACTGAACTGTTCATTAACGACCTGAATAATTTTAATTCGCCATTGTTACGGTTTTGTTACCCAAAACCGACATCCAGGTCCATAGGATTTATCTACCCAGATTTTTTTATTGCAGTGCCGGGTAAATTACTCTACTATACCAATGTAATAGCGCATTAATACACTGAACTAAATTCAAATACAGAAGAAAACGTCACATGAAACAGCACAATCAAACACAAAAAAATAAACTGGCGACTGCAGCTCGCTCACTTTCTGAAGCGCTGTTAACACTGGAAACACCAGCTGAAATAAAAGCTTTTCTTGAAGACCTGTGTACACCCGCAGAAATTGAAGCCATGGTGGATCGCTGGCGAGTAGTACAACTGCTTGTGCAAAAAAACTCCTATCGGGAAATCAATCAGTTGACCGGTGTCAGTGTCACCACTATAGGTCGCGTGGCACGCTTTATGGATATGGGCGCCGGTGGTTACAACATTGCCCTGGACAGACTGGGAAAAACAGCATGAGCAGATTAAGAATTGCAATACAGAAGTCAGGCCGCCTGTCGGAAAAATCACTGGAACTGTTAAAACGCAGTGGCCTGGAATTTTCACGCAGTAAAGACAAACTCTTCTGGTACGGAAAGGATTTTCCGGTAGACCTGCTGCTGGTGAGGAATGATGATATCCCGCGGATGCTACTGGACGGTGTATGCGACCTGGGTATCGTCGGTGAAAATATTGCCTTTGAAGTCATGCTGGAGCGTGAAAGCACAGATAAACTGCAGTGTTTGAAGCAACTGGGCTTCGGTCAGTGCCACTTGTCGATTGCTGTACCTGAGTCTATGGATATATCTGACAGCAAAGAATTACAGGGCAAAAGAATTGCCACCAGTTATCCTGCATTAACAAAACATTTACTCGGCAAAAAAGGCATCACGATGCAAATAAGCGAGTTATCCGGTTCAGTCGAAATTGCTCCCAGCCTGGGAACGGCTGAGGCTATTTCAGACCTGGTATCAACCGGAACCACGCTGAGGGCAAACCACCTGGTTGAACTCGAGATCCTGTATCAAAGCCAGGCGGCCCTGTATCGCCAGAGCAAGGAACTATCCGCGAAAAAGCAGCAGTTAATGGATCAGCTGCTAGCCCGTATTGAAGGTGTATTGCAGGCACTTAAGAGCAAATACGTGATGCTGCATGCACCACGCTCATCCGTGAATGAAATAGCCGATTTATTGCCCGGCGTTGAACATCCCTCCATTATGCCGCTGGAAGGTACACAAGACCGTGTCGCAATCCATGCCGTTTGTAGTGAGGGAGTATTCTGGGAGCACCTGGAGGCCCTTAAAGCCGCCGGTGCATCCGCCATCCTGGTGTTACCTGTAGAGAAGATGCTGGCATGATTGAAAACCTGAAGGTCAGTACATGGTCAAACCTGGACAAGGGGGGACAGGATAAACTACTGCAGCGCCCGATTTCAAACAACAGTGACCGCAGGGAGACTGTTGCCGGTATTATCGAAAAAGTACGCCGGGATGGTGATTTGGCCCTGGAAGAATTAACCGAAAAATTTGATCCTGTCGCTGCCGACACCCTGGTGCTTGAAGCAAGTGATTTACTTATAGCAGCCAAAGCAGTCAGCCCACGCTTAACCCGGGCTATCAAAGATGCGGGCAAACGAATTCGCAGCTTTCATGCAGCCGATATGCCAGTCGACCGTGAAATTGAAACTGCACCAGGAATTCGCTGTGAAGTCCGTTACCAGCCACTGTCTCCGGTAGGCCTGTATATACCAGGAGGCAGCGCACCGTTGGTTTCAACCGTACTAATGCTCGCACTGCCCGCGAAACTTGCAGCTTGCAGTGAAATCATCCTCTGCTCACCTCCCGGGCCTAATGGCCGCATTGCTGATGAAATCCTGGCAGCTGCATATTATGCAGGTGTGGACCGTGTGTTTTGTGTTGGTGGGGCACAGGCAATCGCGGCAATGGCATACGGAACTGAAAGCATACCGCGCTGCAGTAAAATATTTGGCCCTGGAAACGCCTGGGTCACTGAAGCCAAACTACAGGTATCACAGGACCCTCAGGGGGCCGCCATTGATATGCCAGCCGGCCCTTCAGAAGTACTGGTCATTGCCGATGAACATGCACTGACAGAGAACGGTGCAGAATTTATCGCCTGGGACCTGCTCTCACAGGCAGAGCACGGACCGGATTCACAAGTCTTGCTGGTAACTGAAAGTCGCGTACTTGCAGAAGCGGTGATTGAAAAACTTAACACATTACTAAAACAAACCAGCCGTGCTGACATCCTGAGCCAATCACTTCAGGCAGCACGCTTCATCGTAGTGGATAATCTTGACCAGGCACTGAAAATTTCTGAATTGTATGCACCTGAGCACCTGATAATCAATACCCGTAACCCTCGTGAGCTGGCAAAACAGGTACGCAATGCGGGATCCGTATTTATCGGTCGCTGGACCCCGGAGTCCCTGGGCGACTACTGCTCAGGAACCAATCATGTTCTACCAACTTATGGCTGGGCGCGTTCTTTCGGTGCACTCGGAGTGGGTGATTTCAAACGCCGCATGACCCTGCAGGAAGCCAGTCGAAGCGGCCTGCAGTTAATTGGTCCGACCGCAGAAGTACTGGCAGAAGTTGAAGGCCTGGATGCACATAAAATGGCGGTCACATCACGCCTTAAGATTATTGACAGGGCTGCACGCAAATGAGCCTTAAAACCAGCATTTCGAGGCTTGCCCGCCCGGAAATTGTGGCAATGAAGCCCTATTCTTCTGCGCGCAGCGAAGCGCCGGGAGAGGGTGTGCTGCTGAATGCCAATGAATCACCCTGGTCTTTACTGCCTGATTGCCGATTAAACCGTTACCCAGAACCCCAGCCTGAACTGCTGATATCACGCCTGGCGAAGCTCTACCGGGTTGGCCCTGAACAACTTCTAGTAACCCGCGGCAGTGATGAGGGCATCGACCTGTTAACCCGGGTATTTTGCCGTGCCGGCGAGGATGCCATAGTCCAGTGCACACCTGCTTTCGGTATGTATCGAATCGCAGCCCTAACCCAGGGTGCTGATATCATCTCGATCCCGCGACTGGTTGAAGAAAACTTCAACATGGATACCGGCAAACTGCTGGAAACAATTGAAACCGACACTCGAATCAAACTGGTTTTCCTGACGACACCCAATAATCCAACGGGTGACTCTATTGATAAAGGAGTTTTGCTAGAAATACTTGAAGCTGCAAACGGCAAAGCCCTGGTGGTGGTTGATGAAGCCTATGCTGAATTCTCAACTAAAGACTCTTTTTCCCCGTTGGTTTCTGAATACAACAACCTGGTGGTACTGCGCACTTTGTCCAAAGCCTGGGCCGGTGCCGGCCTGCGCTGCGGCACAGTGATAGCCCAACATGAAGTCATCGCCTTGCTGGGTCGGATCATTGCGCCCTACCCACTGGCAACTCCGGTAGTTGAATTGGCTGAGCGCTTGTTAGACCCAGAAATACTGACCTTGCAACAGCGTTTGCTTAAAGCATTGACCACAAACAAACAGCGCCTGCTGCGCATGCTGGAAGCACAGGGTTACATTACTGATATCTGGCCTGGAGATGCAAATTTCATTCTTATCCGACTGCATGATGCAGCCGGTCTAATGCGCCATTGCAGCAATAACAATGTGACCCTCCGGGCTTTCAACAGCGAACCCCTGCTACAGGGATGTATCCGTATATCTGTCGGCAGTGATAGCGACCTTGATGCGCTGGAAAATGCACTGACTACCTGGAAAACAGCATGAATAATCATAAACGCAGAATTCTTTTTATTGATCGCGACGGCACCCTGATCATTGAACCTGCCGACAAACAGATCGACAGCCTGGAAAAACTGGAATTGTTTGACGGTGTTATCCCGGCCCTGTTGCAGCTCCAGGAAGCGGGTTATGAACTGGTTATTGTCAGCAATCAGGACGGCATGGGTACAACATCCTATCCGCAGCAGGATTTTGATATACCGCACCAGAAAATGCACGATATTTTCAGCTCCCAGGGTATTACATTTGCGGCAGAACACATCGACCCCCACTTCGAGCATGAAAACTCCCCGAATCGCAAACCAGGGATCGGCATGCTGCTCGAATACCTGAAATCCGGGGAACTTGACCTTAACGACAGCTGGGTTATTGGCGATCGGCAAACCGATCTGCAACTGGCAGAAAATATGGGTATAGACGGTCTCTTGATTGGTGACGGCAAAGACGGTAGCAGCCTGAGCTGGGCGGATATCTGCCACCTGCTGATCAACAAACCGCGCCAGGCTGAAACCAGCCGTAATACCAATGAAACTGAAATCGAGGTCAAAGTTGACCTCGATGCCGGCGGCGGCAGTACGGTCTGTACAGGCATAGGCTTTTTTGATCATATGCTGGATCAACTGGCCAGTCATGGCGGCTTTCAACTCGATATGCATTGCCGCGGCGACCTGGAAATCGATGAGCACCACACCGTAGAAGATTGCGCATTGGCGCTGGGACAGACACTCGACCAGGCATTAAGTGATCGCCGGGGTATTGGCCGTTACGGTTTTTCACTGCCCATGGACGAGTCACTGGCCGAAGTGGCTATTGATCTTTCCGGCCGACCGGCGATTGTTTTTGAAGCAGAGTTTCCGCGTGATCGGGTCGGTGAGTTTTCTACTGAAATGGTAAAACACTTTTTTGCTTCACTCAGCCAGTCACTCGGGGCGTCTATCCACATCAAGGTCAGCGGTGAAAACACCCACCACATGATCGAGGCTATTTTTAAAGGTGCCGGCCGGGCGCTACGCCCTGCCCTGGCAAAACAGGGATTTGAACTACCGAGTACTAAAGGAATTTTATAATGAGTATTGCTGTAGTTGATAGCGGTGGTGCCAATATCTCATCCATCATGCATGCCCTGCACAGGCTGGAAATAGAACCTGTGTTTACTGCCGATGCTGCAGTTATCCGGGCAGCCGACCGGGTCATCCTGCCGGGTGTAGGTGCCGCTGGCCAGGCAATGCAAACATTAAACAAATACGGACTGGTCAATATTATAAGAGAGCTCAAACAACCAGTATTGGGAATTTGCCTGGGTATGCAGTTGCTGTTTGAATCCTCAGAAGAAGATAACGCCGAACTTCTGGGCATTATTCCGGCCCGCCTAAGCCGACTTGCAGAACAACCTGGGTTGCGGGTTCCACATATGGGTTGGAATGTCATCAGCCGCCTCAAGCCCGACCCGTTCGGTGATCCAGTTGATGGCAAGTGGTTTTATTTTGTGCATTCTTATGCAGCTCCCATTGGCAACTGGACACTTGCCAGCAGCACCCATGGCCAACCATTCAGTGCACTGGTAAGGCAGGAAAATTTCTATGGTGCGCAATTCCACCCGGAACGTTCGGCTAGTGCGGGTGCCGCATTATTAAAAAACTTTATGGAGATATCATGCAAATAATTCCTGCAATTGACCTGCTCGATGGACAGTGTGTCCGCCTGCGTCACGGCGATTTCAACGACTGTACTGTATATCCGGAATCACCCTTGAAGCTGGCGGGAGAATATGCCCATGCCGGTGCCGAATGGCTGCATATTGTGGACCTTGAA
Organism: Pseudomonadota bacterium; assembly: GCA_015222805.1. Lineage (GTDB taxonomy): Bacteria > Pseudomonadota > Gammaproteobacteria > Xanthomonadales > SZUA-36 > SZUA-51. The sequence goes on along the minus strand of JADFVZ010000025.1, from coordinate 35,239 downwards.
GCTTCACGAGATGGTGATGCAGCCGACAGTACCCCGCTGTTCAAATTAATGCGCACACTGACCCAGAAAGTACAGACCGGTGGTGGGGTGCGCGACAGTGATGATATTCAAAAACGCCTGGGTCGCGGCGCCAGTCGTGTAATTGTGGGTACCGTTTGTGCTACCCAGCCCAAACGGTTTCTCAGCTGGCTGGATAAGTTTGGCAGTGAAGCCCTGGTAGCCGGGCTGGATATCAGTTTCGATGAGCAGGGTATCCCCTGGCCCCGCAGCCATGGCTGGACAGAAGGCAGTGACCAGACCTTATGGGAATTGCTCGACCTGTATTCAAAAAATGGGCTCAAGCACCTTTTATGTACTGATATTGGGCGTGATGGCGCCATGCAGGGTCCCAACACCGTACTGTATAAAGAGGTCGTTGAACGCTACCCCGGCTTAATGGTTCAGGCATCTGGTGGTGTTTCAGGCCTGACTGACCTGGTAGATTTAAAGCAAACCGGTGCCACTTCTGCCATTACCGGTAAAGCACTGCTGGAAGGTTCATTCACTCTTGAAGAAGCCCTGGATATCCTCGCGTGAGCCAAAAGGTAGCCCGTCGAATAGTCCCCTGCCTGGATGTCCGCGATGGCCAGGTAGTAAAAGGTGTGCAGTTTCGCAACCATGTGGTCATCGGCGACATTATCGAACTGGCTGCCGGCTACCGGGACCAGGGTGCTGATGAACTGGTATTTTACGATATCACCGCCAGCCCGGAAGGCCGCCGTGTAGATGTTGACTGGGTACGCCGGGTTTCTGAAACTATCGACATTCCTTTTTGTGTGGCCGGCGGTATTCGTAGCGTAACTGATGCCAGAGAGGTACTCGCCCAGGGTGCGGATAAAATCTCCATCAACACCCCGGCACTTGAGCGGCCCGGATTAATTAACGAACTGGTCAGCGCCTTCGGTAGCCAGTGTGTAGTCATAGGTGTGGATTCCATTGCCACCGATGGCCAATATACGGTGCGTTCAAACACCGGCACGCCGGATGCGATGCGCGCACCCGGCAGGAAAACCATGGACTGGCTGGCAGAAGTTGTCGACCGCGGTGCCGGCGAAGTGGTACTTAACTGCATGTCGGCAGACGGCACCCGTGCAGGGTATGACATAGAACAATTATCCATGGCTCGTGCAATACTGCCGATCCCATTAGTAGCTTCAGGCGGTGCCGGCAGTGTTGTCGATTTTATCGAAGTCTTCCAACAGGCTGATGTCGATGCCGCACTGGCCGCAACCGTATTCCATTCCGGACAAATACCGATTCCAGAACTAAAAAAACAGCTGGCTGCTGCTGGCATTGAGGTACGACCATGTTGATAGAAAAACCAGCCGATATTGAAACACTAGACTGGGAAAAGATGGGTAATATGATCCCGGTAATCATCCAGGACCATTTCGACGGACGGGTGCTAATGCAAGGATACATGAACCCGGATGCATTAAAACAAACACTGGATAGCGGGAAAGTCACCTTCTGGAGCCGCAGTCAACAAGCCCTGTGGACTAAAGGTGAAACTTCAGGCAATTACCTTAACTTAAAATCTGTACACAGCGATTGCGATAACGATTGCCTGCTTATTTTGGCCGAGCCCATCGGCCCGACCTGTCATACCGGTGCCGACACCTGCTTTGACACAAGTATAAAGACCGTACCGGAACTTGCCTTCATCGCCAGTCTGGAACGCCTGATTGAAACACGCAAAAAAGAAATGCCCGAAGGCAGCTATACCACTGAACTGTTTAACTCCGGGGTAAAGCGAATCGCCCAGAAAGTCGGCGAAGAAGGCGTCGAAACCAGCCTCGCCGCGGTTGCCGGTGATGATGAGGAACTACTGAATGAATCAGCCGACCTGCTGTTTCATCTTTTGGTCCTCCTGCAAGCGCGCAAATCATCCCTAAGCCAGGTTGTGAAAACACTCAGATCAAGACACTAGGAATAAGTGATTATTGTGTGCTTTTAGTCATTTTGGCGTAGGCCGCTTCCACTGTGCAAATGCGGCCCATTCATAATCCACAATTTCAACAATCAATGACTTACCCGTAATCCGTTGAGGCATTTTGCCGAATTATATGGAATAAATTGCTGATAAATAGGAAGTATATTTACTCAACAAAACATTTCTTCTTGCAAATCAATGATCTTGGTTACAAGATACAATAAAAAGGCCCTGCATATATGGAAAATTTTCCAGATAAGCAGGAATTTCCACCTAAATGAAAATTAAGCGAAAGGAGGGGTAGTATGAGTTTTCAAAGTTTACCTATATCAATCGTAATAGCGATTGTAATTGGCACCGCTCAGATGTTTTTACTTACTGTTTATTGGGCGTACATCGGTGTTTATTCACCCGTGTTTTTATGGCTTAATGACCTTGGGTTACAGGGACTCTCTCTTAGAGTTGTCATTTTTCTGATAGATTTTTTTACAAATGTTTTACTGTCGTTACCCGCTGCATATGTCATAAATAAATTACGTCCCAAAAGCATATGGCTTTATCTTGCAGTGGCAGTTCTCCCAGTGTTTGTGTTTACAAACTGGCTACTAATCACTGAGCCGGCGCGACTTACACAATTCGTACCCTGGTACACATATGTTCCAGGTTGGATTTTTGGCCTTGCTGTTCTACCTGTGGCTGTGCTTATCGTTCATCGCCTAACCAAACACTCAACAAGGACGCCAACTAAGTTGGCGCCTGTTAGCTGAGGCGTTATATCTCTTGGGGTTTGAGTTGACTATTGTTGAAACTGAAAGGTTATGTATCCGTCAAATTACGAATGAGGATGCTAAAGACCTATCAAAAGTATTAGCTGATCCTGAAGTAATGAGATACTCAACAGTAGGCGTTCACACCAAAGAACAGATTTGTGATTATATAGCTAATTGCAAAAATCAATATAAACTAAATGGTTATGGTCATTGGGCAATTTACAACTCTGTTACAAATGAGTTTGTTGGTGTGTGTGGCCTTAATAAACATAAAGTGGGTACTGATGATGTTATACATATCAATTGTCGTCTTGTCATTGACCAGCAAGGTAAAGGCTATGCTGTTGAGTCGACACATGGTGTATTAGATTTCGCTAAAAAATCTTTAAAGCTTAAAGCGGTACATGCACTAATCGAACCAGCGAATATCACCTCTGTTAAAGCGGTAAACAGGGCTGGCTTTCAATTTATTAAATCCTCGGTATTCCGTGGGTTTGAAATAGATATATATCAAGTGGCTTTATAAAACGAGATATAACAAGAACATGAAAGTGGATCGTAAAGCGCCTTTTTTTTCGTGACACTGTTTTGCGCGCTTCGCAAAACCCCATGAGCTGAGTCGTTAAGTGTAAGACAAAGTAACCGGAAGAGTACATCGAAGTGAAGATAATCAACATTCTAATCATTGCGGTAATAGCGCTTTTAAGTATTTCGGCTGGCCTGGCCAAAGTAATACAAGCGCCACAGGAAATGGAGTTTTTGCAAAGTGTTGGATTGAGCAAAATTCTAATTATTGCATTCGGGATAATTCAGATTGCGGGTGGTGTTTTACTTGCCACGAAAAAAACAAGAATGTTTGGCGCGGTTTTAGCTGCTACAGCGTTTGTTGTTTCAACCGTTTTGATTTTTATTCAGGGTAATTTGGCATTTGGCATGTTTTCAATATTACCGATCGCTTTGGCCGGTGTAGTCATTTATCAAACTGCAAAAATCACGCGTAACTAACACGTAAGCCATACAAGCGCTACAGTTGACCAGTCAGGACGCCGATTTTGCTATGCTACACTTCGTATTATTGGTCAACTGAGCTCAAACGTTAACAACATAAATAAGAAGTAAGTAACTTATGATTTTTAATAGAATATTATCAATGCTTACAATGATTATCTTGCTGATATTTTCTAATTTTGTGCAGGCTGAAGAAATACGGCATATTGAGATACAACAGGGGAATTCTATTGAAGTATCACGAATACACTACTGGAATAAAGTATGTGCACATTTACCTGCTGTAGTAGACCTTGTAGTAGAACCTGAACATGGTGAAGTTCAGTTTCAGAAGATCATTAGTACAATCGGCAACTTTGGTGGTGGAAGGTTAATGGCAGGAAGCCTGGAAGGATGTGTAGGACTGCCGATCGAAGCTGTTCAGGTTATTTATATACCCAATAGTGGATTTATTGGTACTGATGAATTTACAGTGTCCGGTGGTCCAACAAAAGAACAAAGCACGACAATTACCTGGCGTGTTCAAGTTCAGTGATCTATTCAAAATTCATCAGGATCCTGGATACGGCCTTCAGTCCCAGTAGTTCTAACACACTGTAGAACTACTACGTCCATAGGCTATTGAGGAGCACCAATGAACATCAGGGAATCACTTGAAAGTGATAAAGAAGGCATCCGCAAGGTTCACCAAAATGCATTTTCTCAAGCTGAGGGGGAAACTGCCTCTCAACTGGCCATTGATCTTTTAGAAGACAGAGCAGCACTCCCATTTTTGTCGCTTGTCGCAGAACAGGATAACGAGATTATTGGCAATATTATTTTCAGTTCAGCAAGCATTACAGGTGCCGAGGGCGTTTCAGCTTATATCCTGTCTCCTTTAGCGGTTTTAAAATTTGCACAAAGCAAGGGCTTAGGGACACAGTTAATAAATCAGGGGCTTGAGGTCCTGAAAGATCGCGGTGGGAAGATAGTGCTTGTTTATGGCGACCCGAATTATTACATACGTACTGGCTTCAAGGCAGGCCACAAGCTTAAACCACCCCAAAAACTGAGTTACCCTGAAGAAGCCTGGATGGCTCAGGAACTAGTAGGTGGCATACTTGCCAATACGCAGGGGATTGTTCAATGTGCATCCTCATTAAACTCACCAGAGCAGTGGTAAACCAGCTAACTAGAAACGCACTCTGTATTGTTTATTACCCCCTGCGGGAAGTCATCAGCTATGCACTGAGTGTGAACAACCTAGATACACACACTAGTTCTATTGGCAGGCGAAATTATTTTTTATAGATAAAATTTAAGTTAACGTCTATTCTTTTTATGTACGTTGTGTTCAGTCATCGGGGATTTACCCTGATCGAGGTTCATAACTCAAGGCAGTTCAAGGCTGCGATAAACAGGAAAAGGAAGAAAGATTATGACAGATTCACTCTACTCCCGACTCGGTGGTTATGATGGCATTGCAACTTTCTCAACGACGCTTGTGAGGCAAGCTCGAGGAGACGAACTGCTGGGGCGATTTTGGTCTGATAGCGGCGAAGATCGACTCGCTCGTGAACTCCAGCTCCTGATCGACTACCTGGTAAAAGAAACGGGCGGGCAGATGTACTACACAGGTCGTGATATGGCACTCGCCCACAAGGGCATGGGGATCACCGAAGCTGACTGGACACGATTCATAGAGATCGTTACCAGTGTTGCCGGTGACCTGGGCGTTGGCCCAACTGAAGGTGGCGAAGTATTGGCCTTCCTCGATAGTCTCAAGGGCGATATTGTTATCGCATAATATCTGCTAGTACTGAGTTAGCGCATCTTGAGCTAAGCGCATTCCGGGCGGAAGCGTTTATAATACTTTGCCTACAGTATCTTTTAACTAAGAGTGCTTCTTTCGCGCCGGGTGATGGCAGTAGGCAGCCTCGGAGCAAATATGATCTACCAGTTGGCGAGGGTATTACTGGCGCCTGTGCTCCTGGGGCAGGGTCTTTACGTAAGGCGTGTAACTCCACGGTTACCTGAACCTGAGGGGCTGCGTTTTGGCACCCTTGGTACAGGCCCTAAAATGAAAATATTGATCCTGGGGGATTCAGCGGCAGCTGGAGTCGGTGCCGGGACTCAAAAGAACGCCCTGTCAGGCCGATTGATAAAAGCCCTTGGTTCCTCCCACGAAGTCTCATGGAAATTAGTTGCCCAGACAGGCGATGCATCCAGTCAGGTTATTGCCAGGCTCAGATCTTTACCGAATGAGGTATTTGATACTGTAGTCGTATCGGTTGGTGTAAATGATGTCACATCCCAAACCGGGGATAAAGAATGGCTGCATAACCTGGAAAGCATTATTGAACTACTGAAATCAAAATTCCATGTTCAGCACATCATCTTATCCAGCCTGCCGCCAATGCATCTATTCCCCGCCCTGCCCCAACCACTGCGCTGGTGGTTGGGACTGCGAGCTAAAAAACTGAGTAACAGCATGGAAAGTTTTGCCGGGAATGATAAGCAATGCACTTTTCTATCTGTTCCATTTCCTTTTGAGCAAAACCTCATAGCAGTAGATGGATTCCATCCAGGAGAACCTGCCTACAGATTGTGGGGAGAGGAGCTGGCAAAGCTTATCCGCACTGAAGTTAGTTCTCTAAATGACTGACAAATACAGGGATACCGTCCCTATTTGCAAATCACTTCGAAAGTTGTGTTCACACCTTCGATAGCACCATCTTTTATCAGTAACATAGACCCGCTTATGCTCAATTCAGTCTTATCCCAATGGTCAGTCTTCCCCGAATAGCTAACTCCGTTGTCTTCGACATCCAGGTGAAAACTTTCATAACTCAAGTTTTCAACAATCTTTCCTGTATTGTATTGATCACCCCTTATCTTTACATTGTCTGTTGATTTTTTATTAGATAAAACCAAATTTATCGGTTTCGAACTGATAACAGTGCCCTTCCCCCTGGAACACTTTTTCACCCATGGTTATTTTGTAGGTAGCGTTATTCTGTGCATCATTACTACCGCCACAGGTAGTTAATACAATACCAAGCATTAAAATTGTATAATTTTTCATGGTCCCCATCATTTATTTGTACTCAATAAGTTTTTCTTTCTCACCGGTAATTTCGACCTCTGAAAACACCTGCGGTGGAGAAGTCTCGATTACCACACGGTAAAAACCCTGCTCCAGTTCAACTGGATCACCGCCCACTACACCCTCGCCAGCCACTGTCCCACCAGTATCGTAAACAGTAAAGGGAACCTGCAGTGCCAGCTTAAGTGCATCACTCAGGCCCTCCTGGCTGTTGGCTGAAAAGTAGCGACCACCACCCTGTTTAGCCCAGCTTTCAAACTGTGTCTCAAGGGCATCATCATCAATGGCAAATCCGACAATATTCAAGGAAAGATCAAGACCGTTTTGTTGCAATTTCCGGATAGCTTCTTCGGGTTTACCCTCACAGGTTTCTTCACCATCGGTTACCAGGACAATAATTTTTCGGCCTGTTGCTGACTTGAGGTCAGATTCAATCTTAGCCAACGAATCTGCAATCGGTGTTTTTGCCAGGTTCTTCGCATTCACTGACTGGATAACCTTCGCCGCAGCTGCTGGATCGAGCGGTTTGAGTGGCATTTCCAGGTCTGTGCGGCAAGAATTGGCCTGTTTGTGCCCAAATACGCGCAGGGCGACCGGCGTACCTGCTGGAATATGCTGGTTAACAGCCTCCGTTAGCACTTCTTTAGCAATCACAATACGGCGTTTACCGTCTAAACGTTTGAGCATGGAACCGGATGCGTCGAGGATAAGTTCGATCGCTCCAGTGGTACTGTTACCTGCTGAAATCACTTTCAGTGTCCCGGGTCCGGGAGCCTCCCTGAATGTGCTGGAAACTTCCAGTCTGTAACCGGCTGGTCTTCGCAACATGGTTGAGGCACGCTCAAAGGCAATCTCCATATCGCCCGCACTGAGCATATGGGTATAGTGACCACCATTAACGCGCGACCAGTCCTGCATCAGGTCCTGTTCCAGCACCGGATTACTGCCGAAGGCTCCCTGTGATCCCAGACCAAGGGCAAAAATACGTGGTTGCACCTGTCGGAATTCATCCCACATGGTCGGGTACTGGCTGGTTGCCGCATCAGTTATCATCACAATGGCTTTAGTTCCGGCCCGTGGCGCCAGGGCTATTGTTGCCTGGGCGAGGGTTGCCTCTGCCGCACTGGAATTGTCCTTGCGGGAGTAATCGTTCAACACCGTTTGTAAAATATAGGGTTCCCCGTACCAGTCCCGCAACAGCAGATGCCCACCAAAGGGAATCATATTGACACTATCGCGCCCGGGAACGACATCCTCAGCATAGGCCATCAGGGAAGTATAAATTATCGGCAAATAGGCACCGACACTGGCACTGGTATCCCAGAGGAAAACAACATTTCGCGGCGGCTCTTCTATGCTTAAATAGTAACTTTGACCGGGCTCAACCACGGCTTCGTAGGTATGTTGCTGCGAGGTACTTTTATGCAGGAGTTTACGCATGGGCTGCGGCTCGGCAACATGGTTCTCAAGGAAGGCGACCGTTCTAACCGTTGGGTCGCCACTGAGCGTAATGGTCAGGGTATTCTGATCAGCCGGCACATCCAGTTTGTACCAGTGTTCATATTTACCCAGGGCTACCTGCCCACTGACCCGGCTATCGAAGCCCAGAGCTGCAGCAGCAGCTTTCGAATCATGCAGTGCTACCTCATGGGGTTTATCCATCTGCAACGGATGCTGCATTTCATATATCGCAGCCTGGCTGGCGAAACCCCACTCACCCAGGATAGACAGGTAGTCAGTATCAACCGGGCGCTCCCATATCTTGATCAAAGCCGGCATCTGTGTAAATTCAGAGCCACTGGAGGTAGCAGAAAACTTCACATAGCGGGCCCATACTGGCTGATCCAGCTTATACACAGCCGGCGATACTGCGTTACTGAGACCCCAGTCACCAATCGGCAACCATGGACCCAGCGGTGAGTCCGTACTAACAGACAGGGATACCTGCTTAAACTTCTTCTCGGCGGGGATATTTTCAACACCCAACCATTCAATTCGGGTAATTTGTGCTGCCCGATCATGCTGGAAGCCGATGACAAAGTCCTGTATCTGACCTGGTTTCAGGCGCACTCGACTGCCTGAACCGGGATCATTCAATAAGAGTTTGTCCCAATTACCTGAAGCGCTAGTGGACGGGTTCGACCAGACCACGTGCCCACCCATCTGCGGATCAGCCAGGTTAAAGCCCTTGCCTTTAGAGATATCCAGCCCTGGTCTGGCAACCACTTTTATTTCACCCAGGTTAAACGCCGGGAAGGCAACCTTATTAAAACCATATTTTAATTGCAAGCGCGCATACCGTGCAGTTATCGGCTGCTGAAGAACAAACGCCTGTTCACTTTTAACCGGCAGTAATTCACCTGCAATAACCGGGGTAAAATCAGAGCTATCCAGAGACAGGGAAAAATCAACATTGCGCAAGAACAAGCTGGTATCGGCTTGTGAAAGCTGATTAATAATCAAACCCAGTACTTCAACCGCTTCACCACCTGCAAGCTCAATAATAATCTCACTGTCTGACTTGCGACCTCCGCGCATAGACATGCCTTCGTTCTCGACTGCCATGCCATTCAACAACAGTGGAAATCCGGTACCAATGGCGTGGTCTTCAACACCAGTCCAACGTCCGCCAAATACATCCCAGGCAAGATTAAAACCACCGAGCAGCTCGCTCGGAATTGTCCAGCCATGCCTGGGATTAACCGGCAATGTCTCACCGCCTGCGGTTACTTCCAGGAAAGTTTCCGTTTGCAAACCACTTTTACTTACTGCCCGGGTACTGATACGTACCGGGTGCCCGGCCCAGGCATCAGCGGGAACCTGCAGGCTTATTGGAATTGCCAGCTCACTTTCAGCCGGGATGCTTGCAGTTGATAAATCCAGCTCAAGCCGCCAGCGATGGTCGCTAGTTACTGCTTCAATTTCAACTTCTACAGACTCTCCGCTTGTGTTTAAAATTTTAAGCGTGCCCCCTACATGCTGTGAAAATGCCCGGTAAGCGCCTACTTCCAGGGTTTCCAGATTAAGTATAAGGTTGAATCCGGCTTCAGCTGGTGGAGCCGTTGTAATTGGCCTATCAGGAAAGCCAACTTCCAGGCGATAAGCTGAATCAGCTGATCCACGCACCTGCAGGTAATATTGCTGACCTGCATCGAGCATTCCGCGGAAGATACCAGCCTCGCTATCCCATTTAGCGATGCTGTGCTGTAAATCTTCACGAGTGACAATATTAACTGATGGCCTGACCTCGGATTTGAGAGTGATTTCAGTGACCTGATCAAACAACGGCAGCTTAAACCAGTCATCATCCCGCCACTGGTTAACACGACCTTCAACAATATGATTGCGCGGGAAATTACTGGCAAAGGCAAAGCTGTCGTTTGGTTCGCAATCTACCGGGCAAGTGAAACGATCGAGACGAGCCAGACTAAGCTTGTACTCTGCTTCACTGGTTATTTTTGCCTTGAGTTCCAGGCGGTAATCTCCCGGCGGGAAAACCCCTTCAAGGGTAAATGCTTTTCCCTGCTCCGGTAGATTAAACTGCTTGGATATGCTTGTATCCCAATACAGGTTGGCGAGGATTTCACCATCCACAGGCGGCTCTACAGTCAATTCTATTCGATCCCAGTTTCCCAGGTAAAAGCGGTAGTTATCCCGATCAGCCTTATCCTCAAGCAGTCCGGTTCTAGTCTGCCCCATGGCTAATGGCTGCATTCGACTAGTATCATCGTTAGGTTCAATTTCCCCGTTTGGATCAGGCGGGCCAAGCGGCCGCAACAGCAAGGTATAACTGCCACCATCATTGCCAGTAACCCGAATATGGTGGATACCGGGGAGCATAAATACATTATCCAGCCGCACCCGACGCTGCCCCTTTGGCACCCTGTAGCGTTGGCTTTCAATCCCAGCACCATCATAAAAAGCCAGTTCATGGATCTGCTCACCAATAACCTGAATACGCCAGAGTTGTGGTTTTTCAGTGATTAGAATGGTGTAGAAGTCATCATCTTTTCCAGTAAAAGTACCCTTGATGCGGTTTTTTGCAGGAATGGCAGTCGAAAACTCAACTTTGTCATTGGGTTCAGCCTCAATACCGGCAACAATCCCATCCCCTGTGGACAAGGCAATACTGTATTCAGTCCCTTCAGTACCACGGCGAACTGACAAACCCCAGCTGCCGGGATTGAGTACAAGCCCGGATAGTTCTACGCTACCGTTGCCCTTACGGCATTGAATATCCTTTCCATCAGCATTCGTCAGGCACATTGTCAGTGTTTGTCCTGCTACAGTATTAAGCTGTAGGCTTAACAACTGATCAGTTGTTTCCTCATCAAGGGTAAAACGGAAAAAATCCTTTTCGTTTGCTTTACCTATCCTGCCTGTCAGCGGCTGGTCAAAATCAATTCGATTGGCTAGTTCCCAATAGTCGTTGGGCTCAGCTTCAGCACCTGCAACCCTTTTCCCAACTGAAACACTGGCCAGACTACGAATGTAACCGCCCTCTTCAGCGCTAATTTCAACATTATATGAACCGACTTCCAGACCGAGATCCGGGAATGAAAACTTGCCCTCTTTATCTGCAGTTGTTTTGGCGAGGACAACACCATCTTGAGACTGGAAACTTACTTCCGCCTGTCGCCCAACCGGGACCTGGCCATAGATATCCCAGAGTTTGTCGCTGTCGGTTTCATTAACATCAAACCGATACCAGCTTTCCGTAGATTCCAGATAAGCCGTATCAGCAGACCCCAGCCGCAGGGTTAATGCAGATTCCCTGTTTGTGCGATCAACTGGATTTGATTTAAGGTAAAGACTACTGCCCTGGCGAATGGTTAAACGGTAACCACCTGACTCCGCTTCTTCTCCCACGACTTCAGCTACATCCATCTTTTGCATGAAAGCAGCACTATCCGAGGGCGGCCGATACAGACCGGCGCCACCACCAGCACTGGCGAAACCAAGAATATATTCACCGGGTTCAAATACTAGGTCCTGAATACTGGCAAGCCTTAGGCCATCACGACTACCAAGGGTGAACAGCCGTTTAGTGGCCTGCACATCTACTCCATTATCGGCATATTCAACCCTGATGACATCAACAACAGTCAGTTTTCCAGGGATTCCCCGCAGCTCAAAAGTCCAGCGTTTTTGGGCACCTACATCTGATACAGTCCACTTGAAACCATCCTGGTCTTCGCCCTGAATGGCACCCATAATGACAACTGATCCCGATACTGGATTGGCTTCTACAGGACTGTTATTTGGCTCTGTTTCATAAAATGATGGTTGGGCGGCAACGGGAGATGTCGCAATCAACAGCACGGCAAATAATAAGTATTTTTTAATTAAAACCTTCATGATGCCTCTTTTAGGTGCTATTCGATGGGCTTGCTCCCTATCCCAGTGGATAGAGTATAAGACCTGCTGCAGGACCTGCACAAATTGAACTGGAGTTGTCCATCAGGTCAGGATAGCCTATTCTTGATTTATATCTTAAAGGTTTACCAAAGAAGGAAAAGTATAGAATCAAGTAAATGGAGCTAGTTGATCATAATCTTTAAATTAAAAAATTAGATCAAAATAATAATAAAATTTATTAACACTCTACGAACAGGGTCGGTTAGAAACCAGAATGTCAGTATTTAGATAGTTTGTTGTTTCATCTCAAGTGATACTGCTATTCTGATTATCCTTCTGGAATATCAGCTCATTTAAAAATCAATAAAGATGATAAATTTCAGTTACTAAGGTGCAGCAGATACCCACTCTACAGGGTTGCCTAAAGTTTCTATGTGGCAGGAACAAATCGCACCAAATACACCCCTGGCTTATCAGTGGGTTACAAGGAGTAAGGTAATGCCTTCGACAAGCACTGCAAACAGCATCCCTGAACCAGGCATAAAATCTCGCATGTTACGATTTTTCCTTGGCTCCATAATTTTTATTCAAATCACGTTTCCACCAACACTCATGGCACAAAGCCAGGGTGGTGAAACTGAATCTTCCACTGTATCCACCAGCATACCCACGTTAAAAGAATATATCGTGGCAAAAGCGAAACTTGCCAGAATGTTTGGACTGCTAAAGCAGGCAAGATTACAGCTCAACCGCTCTACCTTTGATCCTGACATTCTTCTTGATAGTCTCGATTATGATGCAAAAAATATAATTAATTTTGTTAAAAATGATGTTCGTTTTGAACAATACCTAGGGTTGTTGCGCGGCCCAGTTGGAACATTAATGGGTCACGCTGGTAATGCATTAGACCAATCTGTGCTACTCGCAAAACTCTTGAACGATGCTGGATTCGAGGCCCGAATTGCCGAGGGCAGCTTAACACTTAATCAGGCAAATCTGCTTTTCCAGACCAGCCTGAGTTCTGTTCAGGAAAATATCTCTGGAACTGCATCTCCAGAATTACTAGAAACAATGCGCGAATTAAATCGTCTTTCGGGTAAGCCTAATAGCGACCTGACTGCGAGCATAGATAGCCTGGGTGAACCATTTCAAATTAACTCCTCTAACCTGCATGCACAGGTTAGAGCATCTTCAGACCTTATAAAATCTGGAATGGAAGCCATATTACCGGGATTCTCCACACCAAAAGTACAACCTGAAATTATCAAAGAAGCCCAGAATTACTATTGGGTTCAGTATCGTGAACTTTCATCACATACCTGGAAAGATATCCACGCTGTACTGCCTGAAGCAGTTTCATTTGATTCACCAATTAAGGCAATGGGTTATTTGAGTGGGAGCGTACCTGAAGAGATTCAGCACCTGGTGCGTTTTGAAGCCAAGATTGAACAAAGCCTCAATGGAAAACGAGTTGTTCATGACCTGATGCAACCCTGGCAACGGCCTGCTGCAAATATGATGGGAATACCTCTCACCTACACCAATCACCCCAACTCACTAAACTCAAAGAAAGACTACCTCGACGTGCGTGGCGCTCTGCTCAGGGCACAATTATATTACCCAACCTTTAATGGCTCTTTACCCTCAGGAGGTAAAGCTTTTGATGACAAAGGTCAACTCATTGATCCTGATGCAGCTAGTAACCAGGCAGCCGGTGTGTTTAAAAATGTCGGTGATGCTTTCGGCAAAGCAACTTCTACATTAGGTAGCGGGCCACCGATGAAGTTAACCCGGCACTGGCTGGTATTCACATTTATATCTCCTGATGGTAGAGAAAATTCTATTGAGCGTACAATTTTTGATGCCCGTATCAAAGATGACACTGACCCCCTGGACCTTGCTGTAAAACTTAGTCAGGAACACACATTTATGGTTTCGACGGGGAATATGTCTGAAGACTTCGCCCTTGAACAAATACTTCAGCGGATTGAAAGTTCGGAGATAATGCTGAGCGCCATAATGGAACGTTCTTATTTTCTGCAGAAACCAATTGAACTAAGCCAGCAAGATTTAAAATCAGTTAAACCTCAGTGGTGGGGACACTACCTCCTCTTTCCATCTTTCGCCAGCGAAGAAAAGATGGAAGGTAAAAACAGCCTTTATGTTTCATCGCCGCAACTGGTTATGTATTCAGAATACCCGCCGATTGGAAAAGGTCAGAAACGCACGATAGATATAGTGCGCAACGAGAGGAGAGCCTTACAACTTAAAAATGGCAAGGTACACAATGCCCCAACCGAAATGGTTATTGCTGGTGTCTGGGACACCGCAGTAGAAGGTCTGGCACTTACCGATAAAGGCCGCAAATCACTGAATACTTTCATCTCAATGGAAGGTGCTCAGAAAGATGGCATCAAAATCATCTTACCAAAAGATGCCAAGACTATCGAAAACCTGGGTTTAAATACACAGGTGCTGGAAAACCTTCACAATGACCTTGAAAATGGTTATGCAGTGATCCTATCAGCCAGCTCTCCTGAAACGATCTCGGGCTGGTGGCGGGTTGACCCGGCAACTGGTGAAACATTAGGGATTTTATATACTGGACAGGGTTCAGAATTCACTGAAGCACTATCCTTAATAAGTGGCACAATAAGCTTTGGGTTTTGGTTAAATGGCCTCGCTGGTTGTGTTGGTGGTGCTGTTAGCGGGGGCTCAGAAGCCCAGTTTTCCTGCTGCGTTGCTGTCAACAGCGCATTCTGGATTGGAGGTGGCGTTGTTGGGGCATACGCAGGTGTCACCGGACTTATAAGTTCACTGGGCGCTTTTGCCGGGGATATGGTTTATAACATGGCAACAGCACAGATTAACCTGTGTGGATCATAGCAAAAAAGCATCCTGGTTAACTGAGTGTAGTAGCCAGAAGAAAAATGGCAGGGAAATTCTGCGGCCACCTGACCCTATGCTCTTACCTGCTGCAGAGTTTAAGGTTTGGCTGTCATCACTTATGATGCTATCTCCGGTCTTCCACACAGGAGCCCCAACCCTCAGGAATCGAGCCCATTAATTTCAGCGGACTGGGCATAAAACCAAGGTTATGACTCATCGAACCAGCCTTACCTTTCGTCATAGCATTAAATGAAATCTCTATGCTAAGAAATGAATCTGAATAGGAAAACCTTGCATCATTCTCGGATTTCATCCACCATGGTGAAACATCACCCCATAAGGCTCCAACAACCAGATGGCCATTGCAGGAAGGCATGACCCAAAGCCTTTTGTGTTCATTACTTTCTTGCGGGTCACCATAAAGGCCCGTAAATAGATCAAGGTCATCCCGGACCAAACCTTGTGACTGATTTTGCTTGACCTCATTTCGGGGTTGTTTTTCCTCACCTTGTGAATTTCCCTGTTCAGCATCCTGCGACATCATCTCCTGGAACATCGGGTTACTGTTCATCATACCCTCGGCAACAGTACCTGCCATTTCCAGCACCGCCATTCCTGCCGACTGGTTGCCACTTTGCATATACTGGTTGCCCAGCAACATCATGTCCTGCATATTGATCGAGAATTCAGCCGTCCGTGAGGGGTATAATTCAGCGAAATGCTGCTTAGCCGCGACAATGCCCTCTGCATCTAATACTTTTTGTATTTCTGCCGATAGCAACGGCTTGTCCTGGGCACTTGCTGCAATGGCAACAAACAGCACAACGAAAAGCAAGGTGAAGTAAACAGGAAGTTTATTAATGGTAATACGAGTCATAATTTTCTCTACGGGTCAGTAAAATTGCAAAAAATAAATGCCTTATTTTAGCTCCAGCAAGACTTCGCTGGCTCCCTGCACATCGACTTCTTCAAATATATGTTGGGGATTGCTGGCAACTACCACCCGGTAATAGGCAGCTTCCAGTACTAAGGAGTCACCACCAACGAGGCCACTCGCCACGGAATTGCCACTGGCATCATATACCGTATAGGGCGTTTGCAGGGCTGCGGTGATCGCCATACTTAGGCCTTGCTGATCATTGGCAGAGAAATAACGCCCGCCGCCGAGTTCAGCCCATTCAGCAAACAAAGCCTCCAGCTCTATATCGTCGATAGCAAAGCCAACGATATTTAAAATGAGGCTGGGATCTTTTTCCCGCAGTTTATTGATTACATCTCCAGGCTTGCCATCGCAGGTTTCTTCACCATCGGTCACCATAACAACTACTTTGCTGCCTTTCGCTTTGGCGAGGTCCTTCGGAATGGCAGCAAGTGAATCTGCTATGGGGGTTTTGGCCAGGTTTCTTGCCTGGATAGACGCGATTGCCTTCGCTGCAGCATCTGGGTCCAGTGGTTGCAGAGGAATCTCAAGATCGGTACGGCAGGCGTTGGCCTCTTTGTGTCCGAACACGCGCAGAACTGTGGGAGTTCCTGGAGGAATATGATTTTCAACAGCTTCGCGGAGTACTTCTTTGGCAATATTGATACGGCGTTTACCATCCAGACGCTGCAGCATCGAACCGGAGGCATCCAGTATTAATTCGACCGCGCCGGTATTCGCAGTTGCAACACCGCTGGTTATTCGCAGACTGCCGGGGCCGGGGTCCTTGACGAAGCTGGTTTCCACCAGCAGATTATATTCAGCCGGCCGCCGCAGCATGGTTGCTGCGCGGTCGAAGGCAATGTCCATCTCACCATCGTAGACCAGGTGCCGATAGTCGCCGGCGTTGACGGCGCTCCAGTCCTGCAGAAGGTCCTGTTCTTGATCAGCGGAACCGCCGCCGGCAATACCGATAGCAAATACCCGTGGTCTGACCCGCTCGAACTGATCCCACATTCCTGCATCCCGGGGTGTTCCGGCATCGGTGACCAAAACAATGGCTTTGGTGCCGGGTAAAGGGGCCAGTGCCCGGCTCGCGGTACGTAAAGCACTTTCCGCCGAGCTGGAGCTTTCCTCACGCAGGTAGTCGTTGAGTACTGTTTGCAGTATGTAGGGTTCACCATACCAGTCACGCAAGAGAGGTCCCCGGCCGAAAGGTATAAGGTTGACAGCATCACGCCCGGGAACAACATCCTCGGCAAAGGCAATCAAGGCATTGTAGATAGTGGGAATATAGGACAGGACACTCGCGCTGGTATCCCAGCTAAAGGCCACATTCCTCGGTGGCTCTTCAACGCGCAGGTAATAGCGTTCACCGGCCTCAACCACGGCTTCAAAATGATGCGACCCTGGTGTATTTGAGGTTTCCTTTGTCCGTAGCGGAATGGCTTCTCCGGCCTCATTGTCCAGATGTAAAACAGTACGTACGGTCGGGTCGCCATTCAGGCTGATCAGCAGTGTATTCTGGTTGGACGGCACAGACAGAGTCCACCATTGTACATATTTACCCAGCGAAACCACACCTGCTACGCCCTGTCCCGCGTTGATTATCTGCGCCCGTTCGCGGCTATCATTGCCGAGGACAAGTGGCGATTGGTCAATATTCATTTTCTGTTGTGATTCGAAGAAAGCCTGCTTGCTTGCGTAGCCCCACTCCGTCAGGATCGACTGATAACTCGAGTCAGTGGGATGCTCCCAGATACTGATAAGTTCTGGCGTGGCCCACAGCTGGAAAGAATCCTGGCCTGGTGCGGTGAATTTGATAAAGCGCGCCCAGACAGGTTGTTCCAGCATCAACTCGGTACTCACTTTACCTTCAACCAGATCCAGGGTACCTATGGGCTGCCAGGGCCCAAGAGGGGATTCCATGCTGGCTGAAACCCGCACCTTTGGAAATCTAGCCGTCTGCTTAACTCTAGGTGATTTTTCCCACTCCAGTCGGGAGATTTTTGCAGCACGATTATGATGAAAACCTACTACAAATTCAAATTCCTGGCCGCTTCGGGGACGTACGGAAAAGTCCTGCTGTTCCTCCTTGAGCAAAGTATTGTCCCAGCCCACCGACACCGCGGGCCTGGACCAGACGACATGCCCGCCGAGTTCCGGATCTGCCAGGTTGAAACCCTGCCCCTGAGAGATGTCGACACCAGCACTGGTGATAACTTTCCATTCCGACAGGTTGATTGCAGAACTGAGGCGGCCTTCAAATGTATGCTGTAATCTCAAGCGGGCAAAGCGGGCGGTGACCGGCTCATCAAGCACGAAGTATTGCTCTGTTTTGATGGGTTGAAGTTTCCTTTTTAGCACAGTCGTAAATGTTTCGCCGTCCATAGATAAAGCAAGATCCAGAACGCTCAGGTCTCGCAAGGCAGATTCAGAATGGAAGGACCTAATGGCTGTCCCAGCGACTTCCACCGGTTGATCGCCTGCCAATTTGATAACAATGTCCACGGCTGACTTGTTGTGACGTAGGCCGAGGCCCACGCTGGGCACATCGACACCATTGAAGATGTTTTCAAAACCATAACCAAGTGCCGACCCATAATCGCCAATCAGCCGGCTTCCCAACGATGTCAGGGCCACATTAAAGCCACCGCGTAGTTTCTCAGGCAACCTCCAACCCCATTGCGGGTTGATCAGCGGAGTTTCACGGCCTGCTGTGACTTCCTGCCAGGTTTCAACCTGCCTGTGCTTTTCATCCATCGCCCTTACGCTTATACGCATAGCCCAGCCCGCCCAGGCATCTTCGGGTACGTTGATAATCACGGGAACAAGCTCCTCAGCACCAGGCTCCAGGCTGATGCTGCTCTCTGCAAGTTCGACAGTCCAGCGATAGTCGCTGGTGGCTGCCTCAAGTTGTAAAGACTGGGCGATTTCTGATTTATTTTGCAGCAGCAGTCTGCCTTCCAGCCGCTGACCATTGCGCCGGTAAGCGGCTACTTCAGAAGTATCCAGGCTGAGAGTGATTTCGACAGGCAGGCTTTCCTCTATCAATGCTGTGGCAACGTGGCCGGGATAATCGAGGGTTATGCTGTATTCTTTTCCTTTCCCTGGAATGTGCAGATAATAGGCCTCACCTGCCGGCACTGTAGCCCGATATGAGCCTGTGCTGCGGTCATATTCCAGTATGGATTTTGCATAAACATCCGATTTTACTTTCAGTGACACCGAGAAATGCGGTGTTGGCTTGATTTCCCATTCAGTGACTTCATCCCTGATCGGCAGGGCATAGACATCAATATCGTGCCAGTCCCCGACAAGGCCTTTAATGACATAGTCCTGAGGCATTGCGTTGGAAAAGGTAGATCGGTCATTTGGCTCGCAGTCGGTGGCGCAACCAAAGCGCTCGAGCCGCTCCAGCTTCAGGGTATATTCACCTTCGCTGGGTTTCGGGCTTTTCAGGCTCAGGTAATAATCCCCGGGTGGAAACAGGCCCTCTAGGGTAATAACTTCGCCCACAGCAGGCGTTTTAGCAGTCTTCATTAGTGCGGAATACCAGTACAATCTGGGCAGCACGCTACCATCTGCCGCTGGCTGGACGGTAAGGCGAATACGGTCCCAGTTTGCGAGAAAAAAACGGTAGTAGTCCAGGTCATCTTGGTCTTCTAGGTAACCGGTCCGGGTTTGGCCTATGGCCAGCTGTTGCATACGTCGGGTATTGTTGTTGGGCTCGCGTTCACCGTTCGGATCCGGCTGGCCAACGGCACGTGCCAGCAAAGTGTAGCTGCCACCATCCTCGCCCTGTACCCTCAGATGATGAACCCCCGGCAGCAGGTAAACATTATCCAGGCGCACCCTGCGCTGGCCAGCTTTGGGCCGAACACGCTGTGCCTGATTGAGTGCAGAATCGAGAAACGCAACTTCTTTAACCCCGTCACCGATGACCTGAAAGCGCCACAACTGCGGCTCATCGACAATGACAAAACGGTAGTAGTCGGTATCCTTGCCACTGAAACGACCCTTAATGCGGTTCTTTGAAGGAACGCTGCTAGCCCATTGGGCGCTGTCGTTCGGTTCTGCCTCTGTATCAGGGTTGATGCTGCCCTGCACGGACAGGCTAAGCTTGTATTCGCTGCCTTCAGCACCCCGTGAAACCAGTAGCCCCCAGTCCCCTGTAGACAGTACCAGATCAGGCAGCAGTAGCGTACCCTTGCCTCTACGGCACTGGATCTCCTTTTTGTGCTTATCCAGCAGGCAAATCTGCAGTTTACCTGCAGACGAGTTTTCCAGCTGTATAGCCAGCACCTGATCAGCGGTCGCTTCATCCAGTGTAAAGCGAAAGTAATCCGATTCATTTTTTCTGCCGAAACGACCGCTCAGTGACTGGCTGAAATCCACAACATTGGCATGCAGCCATACATCATTGGGTTCGGCTTCTTCACCGACCACCCTTCGACCTGTCTGGGTGGAGGCAATGGCCTGAATATAATCGTCATCACCATACTTCTGCAGTTCAACCCACCATGAGCCAACCGGTGGGGAAAGGTCTTTAAACCACAGCTTACCACTGTCGTCAGCTTTGAGGCTGGTCAATGATTCACCGGCCTCATTTGTGAGGATGGCCTTAATACTACGTCCGACCGGTACCTGGGCAGATATTTGCCAGCGCTGTTGAGCCGCCAATTCATCGAAGTCAAAGCGGTACCAGGAAGAGGACTCATAGGACAACGATGCAAATTCACGACTCATTCGAGGTAGGTGGGCACCGTCCCGTGTCCCCCCAGGTTTTACGCGAGTAGTATTCGGAAGGGGCGTCCCTTCGGTGATCGAGAGACGATAACCACCTGCCTCAGCTTTTTCGACTATTTCAACTTCATCTCCAAAAGACAGCGAAACGGATGGTGGACGATAAATAGCCCCACTATCACTGCCACCGGCCCCGGCCACACCCAACAGATATTCGCCCGGCTCAAACATGAGGTCTTCGTAGATTGAAGGTTTTAGCCCATCACGTGTGCCCATTTTCATGAGCCTTTCATAGCCGGTTACATCGACACCGTTTTCTGCATATTCCAGGCGCAGGATTTCAACAATAGTCAGTCGCCCCGGAATACCGTGTAGCTCGAAGCTCCAGCGTTTTAGTGCATCAACATCTGATACGGTCCACAGATAAGCATCCTGGTCACCACCGGAGATATTGCCCATTATCAACACATCACCACTAATGCGCATTGCCTCGGCGGGTGTGTTGTTGGGTTCGGATTCCATTACCGTCTGTTGAGCCCAGCCGGCAGACAGGAACAGTAGTAGAAATGCTATTGCCATCAATGATAGTTTATTGGTCAATTCAATCTCTTTTGGTCAGGTTATTATTAAGGAAGCTCTGATTTGTAAAGTATAGGACAGTAAATCATCTATTGACAAATGTGCTTCATAGTCAAACATCCCCACCCTGAACTATAAATATATTTTCCAAGGTCTCCTGCATGAAGCTTTAACACGACCGGCTATTGACAACCCGGTAGTTTCATTCAGGTACATTAGGGGCTTGCCACTCCTTCGATTGCGTCAAAGCAAAAAAAGCAAAAGAAAAAAGCAAAAGAAAGCAAAAGGACAGTCATCCAATAAAAGATCAGTTCACTACGAAAAGCAAAAGGACAGTCATCCAATAAAAGATCAGTTCACTACTAAATCGATCTTTTTTTGACATATTCCGATGGATATTTTGTGAACGCCTGATCAACACCACGTTATTTTGAATTTACTCAGAAATTCTGAAAGAATCATTGAATTCCCATCACCGGGACAGGTTTAAACCTCAACAGAGATACTGTTGAGGTTTCTCAGGAGAGATTTCCCTTATTCTAATGCTGGGATCAATTTTAATCCGAGGTTCCATTTCTTACCCACCGTTGCACAAAATTGCCGCAACTGCTCAACCGTTCCAACAGCGGTAAAACCTCTGGATGAAAAGCTATTGATTTCCTCTAACCAGGTATCCGGGTTAAGCCCAAGTCGTTCTGCTATTGCGGGTAACTCATTCGGTATGTAACCGCACTTATTTTGTAAGATAGCCCTACCGGTGTAATCCACTAAATTCATATAATCGTTAAGACTATACTGAAGGTCTTGCATGCCCTGGCCAAAGGCCAACAGGTCAGTAGAACCAACTCTGATTCGTTCCTGTATTGAAGTGAATTCTGATGTCTTCGGCGTGTCTGCTATCGCTGCCCGTATGGGGTTTAAATCCACATAGGCCATACAGGTGAGTAATGCGCTTTCATCCAGCAGAGCCTGGGATTTGAAGCGGTTTTCCCAAAAATGCCCAGTGCACTTGTCTTCTGCATTGGCAGCCAGGGCAATGTGCTGGTTCAGTAGTTTCATAAACCAGGAAATACTCATCAGGCGTTGGCGATATTCGCTTGCACGCTCTTCTACCCATTGAAGCTCTGTTTTACCTAAATCATCGCCATCCAGATATTGCTGACAATAACGCGGTAGAGCACACAAGGCGCCCCAATAAACCAATACCTGCTTGGTGCTCCAATGTTCCGTCGAGTTTACTTTCAACACCAGATGGTAATGGTTGTGCATCACCGCATATGCGCAGATATCAATAGTGAATATACCGGCTAAATATTTGACTCGCTCGACAATCCATTTTCTTCGATGTTCATAGGAGCGATCACTGACTGGATCACGACCACACAAGAAGGCGCGGCGTACACATCGGCTGACGATGTGGTAATAAGGCGTTTCTTCGATAGATATCAGTTGTTTTCTTGGTAGCGTCATTATTTCTTCCTCTTAGGAGTCCATTTTGGGCTAACCGGGGGAAGATTTCATCGGCAAAAGTCTGAAACTGGTGTAGGATGTTTTCTATTAAGTGTATGTCCTGAATTGGGTATTAAGTGTATGTCCTGAATTGGGTATTCTGAATTGGGTAACACACTTTCATGGACAGTATTTTGGGGTATGTCCAAATAAGCCGTCAAAGGTATGAAAACTCTATGAGCCAACGAAGGATCTAACCCAGCAATACCAGTGACAACCCCGGCCAGAACGCAATCAGTAGTACCGAAATAAGTAATAAAAAGAAAAATGGGAGTGTAGACAGGTAAATCTCTACAATCGGTCGGTCAAAACGGTAGCCGGCAATAAACAGGTTCAACCCTACCGGTGGGGTGATGTATCCCAACTGCATAGTCGCAAGAAATACAATCCCCAAATGTACCGGATGCACACCAAACTGGATAGCTACCGGCAGGATCAGCGGGACCACCAGCACAATGGCTGAAAAGATATCCAGGATTGCACCGAGGATCAACAGGAATACCAGCAACATCAACATAAAGGCAAACTCACCGGTCACAAAGCCACTGACCCACTCCAGCATCTGCTGGGGTACACCCGCATCTATCATGAAGTTAGTAGATGCCCGCGAAACCCCCAGGATCATCATAATTCCACCCACCAGGATCATGGACTCACGTACGATAGACGGCAACTTGCGTAAGGACACCTCTTTTAATACCAGCACATCTATGATCAATACATATAAGGCGGTTACAGCAGCCGCCTCGGAAATAGCAAAATAACCGCTGTAAATTCCACCAAGCACGACAATTGGAAGTGGGATTTCCCAGATAGATTCGCGCAGTGCGGCACGTACCTCACGCCATGAAAAGTCACCTAGCGGGGTGCGGATTGCGCGGTTTTTCCAGACACTGTAAGCAGATAAAATCAGCAGCATCAGGAATCCCGGTAATAAGCCTGCAAGGAACAGCTGCTCTATTGGTACTTCTGCAATCACACCGTACAGGATCAACGGCAGTGATGGCGCAAACAGCAGTCCCAGGCTACCGGCTGATGTAACCAGCCCCAGGTTGAATTTATCCGGGTAACCGGCCTGTTGCATAGCCGGGAATAAAATCGCCCCAAGGGCGATAATCGTGACTCCGGATGCGCCAGTGAACGCCGTGAAAAAAGCCGATGCTGCCAGGGAAACTATCGCCAGGCCGGCCGGCATCCAGCCTATCAGGGCGGAGGTCAGGCGGACCATGCGTTTAGGTGCGTTGCTTTCACTCAGCATATAGCCGGCAAAAGTAAACAGCGGGATTGCCAGTAGTATTGGCATTTCGGCAATACCGTTGAACTCAATCACAATTGCCTGGAGATCAATATCAGCCTGGTAAAAACTCCAGAAGGCCCCTGCGGCGATTACTGCAAACAGTGGTGCACCCAGCAATATCAACAGAAATAATACCAGGAGTGTAATCATTTACCGGCCTTGTTCCCCGGTAACCGGTACAGTCGCTTAATGGCAAAGAGGGAGTGGCGGTAAGCCATCAGCCCAAATCCGATGGGCAGGATAATTTGCAGGATCCAGGCAGGTGTTCCCTGTAACAGGGTGTCCCCATATTCGTAAGAGCCCATGACAAATCGGGCACTATGCCAGCTGAATAATCCACAAACAGCTGCAGTAAACATATCAACAAAGATCCGGGTAACAGACTGCATCCCCGCAGGCATAAACCGGTCCAGGATCTCAATCCGTATGTGCTTGTCCATGCGACTGGCTGCAAGACCGCCAGCAACGGTCAACCACAGCACCATCAGGCGTAGCGTTTCATCGCCCCAAAACAGGCTAAAGTCGAAAATATTTCTCAGGAATATTTGTGTACCTGCCAATGCAATCATACCAACCAGGATGGTCAGCAACAGGGCATCCTCGGCGAAGGTGCCGGCTTTCTCAAGCTTATTGAATACTGTGCTGCTACGGCTCATAAGGGTTCTGAACAGGCGACTGCACTATTTACAGTCTTTGCCTGTATCGCCTGAGCGGAAAGCATCCACATGGCATTCAAGTTCGGTCAGCAATTGCTCACTGACAACACCTTCGCTGGCCAACTTGTGGTTGGATTCCTGGACTGCGCTATGCCAGGTGCTAAGCTGGCCTACGTCAGGGGTGACCGATTTAATTCCATCGTCAAGCAATGCCTGATGTGCTGCCAGGTTTTGCGCATCGCCCTCCTGATCGAACTTCAGGTATATCCGCTCCATAACTTCGCGAACTATAGCCTGGTCTCCGGGTTGCAGGCGGTCAAAAACTTTTTTCTCAATAATCAAAATAGCAAAAATATAGGCCAGTGGTAGCTCGGTGACATAATTCACCGCAGTATTCCACTGCAGGACGATAGTTCCAGCCGGAGGACCCATAATGGTGTCGATCAATTCTGTCTGCAAACCGGTCAGAACATCCGTTAACGGCATCGTTACTGGAGATACGCCCATTGCTTTTACCGCTCCGTAAGACATTTTGTCACCATCCGGCACCCATATTTTTAAGCCCTCCATATCTTCCATGTTGGCGATCGGGCTTTTTGACATGATAAAAGCAAAGCCACCGCCGGCAAAACCAAAATTCGCATAGCCGGCCTCTTCAATGCCTTCACGCAGGCGCTGATCCATACGCGCGCGCACATAGCGGACTTCTTCAGAATTATTAAACAGCATGGGTAAAGCATAGAGCTGCGCATCCTTTTGAAAGACACTCACTGCATTCGATGTAAATGCACCACCGTGCAGTTGGCCGATGCGCATTTTACGCAAAACCTGTTTATCGTTCCCCTGGACCCCGCCACCATAAAATTTGAATTTGACCCGCCCGTCAGTCCTTTCCTGGATCTCAGTGGCACCGGCACGCATATCAATCATCCAGCTGGTACCTTCCGGTGCCAGGGTGGCAATTTTTATTGTCTGGGCACTGGCATATGGTGCCAGCAGGCACAATAGCAAGGTAGCTGCCAACAGCTTGATCGGTCGGGTTTTCAATATCAGTTTATTCATCTAATTCCGGGTTCTAGAAAGTGTAATATTGGATTATTAAAAATAATCGTCGGCACTATCGAGCAACTGCTGTGCTTCATCCTGTGCCATGGTATTAAACAGGGTGTAACCATCTTGGTAAGCTTCAGCTGCAAGTACTTCATGCAGTAGCCGGTCGTGTAGTTCACGATCGTACAGGGTGCGGGCATAATAACGTGCATAATCTACATTAACAGACAGGTCCCTGCCCTTGGCCAGGCTTATTGCACGCTCATAGTGAGCCTTTCCTGCTTTAAAATCACCACCCAGGGCCGGTGGCCTGATGGTATTTAATACCGCGAGGTAATGCTCTACCTGGACATCCTGGTAATGGACATCAAGAACCTGCAAACGTTGCATTATTTCGACAACCCGCGGAAGTTTGGCGAGGGCATTCCAGTCACCGCTATGCACCTTTATATAAGCGATCCAGCTCAGGCCCAGCGAATACAGGCTGGGTACATCTTTGCTTTTCAACTCATCCAGCATAGCGCTGAATTGAGGAAAAGAAAGACCGGTAATTTCACAGGCAGAGCGATTGCTGGCACACAGGGAGCGCTGGCTGTATGCCAGGGATCGACTGGTCAGGCGATCTGCCCGCTGCGAATCCTCAACAAACAACACACCATAGGCAGCATATAATTCGGCAGCCGCCCCCAGCATTGTGGCATCATTTGGTGAACCTTCAATAAAACTATCCAGCATCAGTAAAAATGCCGGTGCGCCATCACGAACTGTCGCCGGGTCATCCTGGTTGAGGATGGCAGCACTGAGGTTGGCAGCCATCCCATTGGTTGCTGACTGCATCATTGAAGAGCATGCGGACAGGAGCAGCATACTTAAAGAGATTATCAGGACTAAGACTTTATCTTGTTTCAAGATTCGATACGCGTTATGTTCAGAACTGGTCATTATAAACTGATCAGCCGGCAGATTCGACAAACAAATCTAGATAATCCTGAATGCTTATTTACTGGCGGAAACCCTCTCGCGCAGATTTTGTATCAGCAGGTAGAACACTGGCACCAGAACTGTCGCCACAATAACAGATGCGAGCATTCCACCGAAAACTGCCGTGCCCAGTGAACGGCGACTTGCTGCACCCGCACCACTAGCGATGACCAGCGGGAATACACCCAAAATAAAGGAAAAGGCGGTCATTAATACCGCCCGGAAGCGCAAGCTGCCTGCGGTTAGTGCTGAATCCAGGATACTCTTTCCTTCAGCACGCAGCTCCATTGCAAATTCAACAATTAATATCGCGTTCTTGGCGGACATACCAATCAGCAGGACCATTCCAATCTGCATATAGATGTCATTAATCTGCCCGGCTATCATCTGCATCAGCACCGCGCCGCAGATGGCAATGGGAACCGCCATTAGTACAGAAAACGGGATCATCCAGCTTTCATACTGTGCCACCAGGAACAAATATACAAAAATAATCGCAAGGATAAAAATAATACTGGTTTGGTCACCTGCGAGGATTTCCTGATAGGCCTGGCCTGTCCATGAATAGGTATAGCCATTGGGTAAGGCTGTTTCCGACAATTCCTCCATGGCAGCAATGGCATCACCGGAACTGCGACCCGGCGCTGGGCTGCCGTTGATTTTAATCGATCGATAAATATTGAAGCGATTAATCACATCAGGCCCCAGCAGTGACTCGGTGGATACCAGTGTTCTCAAGGGCACCATTTCATTATTCTGATTACGCACATAGAGGTTAAAAATATCCTCAGTACCTGCACGAAACTCACTCTCCGCCTGGGCGGTTACCTGATAACTTTTACCAAACTTATTAAAGTCATTGATATATCCGCCACCCATGGATACCGACAAAGTATTGAATATATTCTGCAGGGGCACACCCAGAATTTTGGCCTTTTCGCGATCTATATCAATAAATACCTGTGGCACCTCGGCCTTGAATGTACTGAAAACCGCACTCAAGTCAGGGTGTTGATTCGCTGCCATTACAAAGCCGCGCATAACCGCTGCCATATCCTGTGGACTGGCGGATGCGGTGGACTGCAGCTGGTATTCAAATCCGCCCGTACTGCCAAGACCTGGAATAGGTGGAAACTGGAATGGAAAAAGATTAGCGCCTGCAATACCACCAAGCTCACCTCGCAATGTAGCAACTATCTGCTCTTCCTGCTTACTTTTTGCGCTACGCTGATCCCAGTTTTCCAGGATAACGATCAACATTCCGGCGTTTGCAGAAACAGCACCTTTCAACAGGCTGAAGCCCGGGGCGCTGATAACATTGGTTACCCCTGCCTGTTGCCTGACGATTTCCTCCGCCTGGCGCATGATTACTTCAGTCCGGCCGAGGGCGGCACCGTCCGGCAATTGCACATCGATAACAAAACCACCGTTATCTTCCAGGGGCACGAACCCGGAAGGAATAGCT
Source organism: Pseudomonadota bacterium (assembly GCA_015222805.1). GTDB lineage: Bacteria > Pseudomonadota > Gammaproteobacteria > Xanthomonadales > SZUA-36 > SZUA-51. Next base: position 6,955 of record JADFVZ010000025.1, on the reverse strand, counting down.
TTCATCAGTACAGCAGTCAAAACCAGCACGGCGGCAAAAATAATCAAAGCCATTACGGATCGCTTCAACAACCTTGATACCAGGCCTGCATATAAAGTTCGGACCTTCTCAAACTGACGATTAAACCAGCCAAAGAAACCGCTCTCAGACAAGCCATCAACCGGCTTCAGGAAAATCGCACATAAGGCCGGGCTTAGTGTCAGTGCATTAATTGATGAAATTAAAACCGCTATTGAAATCGTTACCGAGAATTGCTTGAAGAGTAAGCCGGTCATGCCGGGAATAAACCCTACCGGTACAAACACAGCAAGCAACACCAGGGTAGTGGCAATAACTGCACCACTGATTTCAGCCATGGCTTTATAGGTGGCTTCAGCGGGAGCCAGTCCGGCAGCCATGTGCCGCTGGACATTTTCCACGACAATTATTGCATCATCAACCACGATACCGATTGCCAGAATCAGGCCAAACAGGGTTATCAGGTTGATGCTGTAGCCCAGCGCCAGCAAACCTGCAAAAGTACCGATCAGCGAAACCGGGATGGCAATAATGGGGATCAGGGTAGATCGCCAGTCCTGGATAAACACAAAAACCACCAGTATCACCAGTAAAATTGCCACTATCAGGGTTATAACCAGCTCAGAGATCGAGGCACTTATAAGGTCTGTTGAATCATAAAGAATGCGATATTCAACATCATCAGGGAAGCGACTGGCAAGTGATTCCATTTCTGCATGGATGGCTGCTGAAATCTCTAAAGCGTTCGCACCCGGTGCCTGATAAATTGCCAGTAAAGCGGAATCCTCACCATCCAGCATACCGTAGGATGAATAACTTTTAGACCCCAGTTCGACCCGGGCCACATCCTTTATCCGTACCATGCCGCCATCGCGGTTAACCCGAATGATAATATTGCCAAATTCCTCCGCGCTGGTAAGTCTGCCAGTGGTGCGTAGTGTGTATTCAAACTGGGTATTGCTATGTGTAGGTTCAGCACCCAGCTTACCCGCAGCTACCTGTACATTCTGTTCACGCACAGCATTGATTACATCATCCGGCTGCATACCCAGTCCGGCCAGTTTATTCGGCTCCAGCCACAGGCGCATGCTGTAGTCACGGGCACCAATCAGGCTGGCGTCACCTACTCCGGATATCCGCGCCAGGGAATCACGGATATTGATGTCGGTGTAGTTACTCAGGAACAGCGAGTCAAACGTATTTTCAGGAGAAATCAGGTTGACGATCAACAGCATACTGCTGGATTGTTTACGTACAGTGACGCCCTGGCGTTTCACCTCTTCGGGTAATCGGGGTGTGGCCTGGGAAACCCGGTTTTGCACATTGACGGTGGCAGTATCCGGATCGGTACCAACTGTAAAGCTGACTGTCAGGCTGTAACTGCCATCATTGGCACTGTTGGAGGACATATAGAGCATGTCATCCACACCATTAATCGCCGATTCCAGAGGACCTGCTACTGTATCCGCAATGGTTTCAGCATCTGCCCCGGGAAATATCGCCGTGACTTTAACGCTCGGCGGGGTTAACTCGGGATAACGATCAATCGGCAAGGCCAGCAATGCCAGTACACCGGCAATACTAATTACAATAGAAATTACAAAGGCGAACTTCGGGCGGGTAATAAAAAAGGAACTGATCACGGGAACTTAATTTTCCAGGATCATCGCAGGGGCAGGTTCAGGATTTACAATAATACCCGGCCGGACTTTTTGCACGCCACTGACTATGACCCTATCACCGGGTGTTAGACCGTCATTAACCACCCAGTCGATACCTACTTTCCGTCCCAGTGATAGCTGACGTTTTTCAACGGTATTGGACTTGTCTACCAGCATAACAAAATAACCAGTCTGGTCTTCCTGTACGGAAACTTGTGGAATCGTCAACTCGGATTTTTCTTCCTCACTACTGATTTCAACCAGTACATTAAAACCCGGGACCAGGTTTTTCTGTGGATTACCGAATCTGGCACGGATCAGGATAGTCCCGGTCAGCGGATTTATAGCATTATCGACAAAATCGATAGTACCGAACTGCGGATGTAATTGACCATCAGGCAAAATTATCTGGATATTGTAATACTCGTTGGCTCCGCCAGTATTCTTGCGTTCACGCTCCCTATCCTGCAGCGTTAGTAACTGGGCTTCGGCAATATTAAAATTCACATATATCGGGTCCAGTTCCACCAGGCGCACAAGTTCACCACTGCTGCTGTCAATCAAGTTGCCAACACTCGCGCTGGCGCGCCCCACACGCCCATTAATCGGCGCATGTAACTGCGTATCCGCAAGATCAATTTCTGAGCGAGCTAGTTTGGCATTGGCAGCTTCCAGTGCACTAATGGCCTGTAATTTGTTCGCCTTGCTTAAATCAAGATCCTGTTGGCTGACATAATCCTTTCTGCTTAACTCACTGTAACGTGCATAATCAGCCGAGGTACGGGCAAGCAGTGTTTTCGCTTCAGACACACCCGCCTTATCTGCATTAACAATGGACTGATATATTTTGGGGTCAAGACGGAATAAAAGGCTGTCCTTTAAAACTTCACTACCTTCTTTAAAGTTTTTCTCCAGCAGATAGCCGGAAACCCTGGCACGAATGGAAACATCGTTGACCGCCAGGGTCTTACCCAGTAACTGTGTGCTTTTTGTCAATTGTTTCTGGCTGGCTACCGCTACCAGGACACCGGGTGGCGGGGCTTTCTTTTGTTGTGCTCCTACAGAAACGGCCACAAAAAGCAATGAAAAAGCAATCAATGCATGCAACTTTATCCGCGAGGTTCCATGGGAATGAATATGCATTAATTTTCCTTGAATTGACAAACTGCAAACCTGTCACAATCCAGAACTTTGAAACAGACTTGAATTGTACTATATACAGAGGGTATCAGGTCAAAGGTGCTACGCTCAACAGTTGCTGTAGTTATAGAAATATATTTTAAAATGCTTCACCCACTGATATATAAAAAGCATCGCTGTTAATAGAACGTGCGTAATCCAGCCTGAAGTTGATTCGCTGGGATTCGAGCAGCATAAATCGCAGGCCGATACCGTAGCTGGGAATCACCTGGCGATCACTTAACTCGGTAAAAGGATTCTTAATCAGGCCACCGCCCGCAAACGCTACAGCACCCCACTTACGATGAAATTGCCAACGTGCCTCAACCTGGGCGGAAGTTGAAGTTGTTCCCAGATAGGCAACTGACGAAAATCCGCGCAGGTTAATCCGGCAGGCATCCCACAGCGGGGCCGTATCCGAACGAGCACAGGCCTGAGCTTCCCAGGCAAGCACTACAGATGGTGCAATTAAGTGATATGAACGGTACTTTAAACCATACGACTGATACGACTGGTCACTGCCAAATTTAGTAGAATTTAAAAAGGCATCAATTTCAATAACTTTTCCGCTGTAGCTGTTAAGTGGTTTATCCGTTGAATCATATTCAACAGCAAGACCTACGCCCACTGTTTTAGTCGAGGAACTGAAGTCAAATTTATTACTCTCAAGATTAATTGAAAATATTTGGCGCATATCAAGATATCGAGCCTTAATACCCACATACCAATCACCTGATACTTTGCGGGAAACTCTGGCTGACATAAAACCCCCCCGCACATTCCAACCAATGGTTGATTGAGAACCTATTTCTCCATCGGTGGGGTTTCGTAATACTAAATCAAGATCAGCGTGTCCAAATACACCCCCAAGCCGCCATTTATTGCCATCCAGATAACTCTTATGACCAACACCGAAGGCGGCACTGCCATTACTTGACCTAAATACTGCCGCACCGGTCACCGATGGAGGTTGGTGGTCTTTCTGCTCTGCAGTCTGTGGGTAAAAATACGCTCCACCAACCACAAGACCGGTATCTAGAGTCGGGTTTGAGATAGGTATCGGCACTATTACCAAATCACCTTTTTGCAGCTTAAAGTCACCCTCCTCCTCACGCAAATCAGGTAGGTATTCAGAACCCATCCGGAAATAGTTATCGCCCTGGTGCTCACCACTTATGGCATCTACGACCCAGGCAGCCTCTTCATCAATCTGCTTCTCAGGTTCAGGCTGCAGCAGTTGGTCATCCTTGGCCAGGGCAATTGAAGTTAGAAAAACCAGGGAGAATATTAAATATGTTTTCGTCGGATTAACGTACATAAGAGTTTAATGATTTCAAGTCTGAATCGGACCCGAAACTTCTAATCTCGCTTGGTCACGATATTTCTTCTGCACTCCATTGAGGAAATTACGCAGCACCTGATCCTTGCAGGCACGATAATGCTTGTGACCGTATTTGCGAAAAAAGGCACTCAATTCATGCCTGCTGATATCCAGGTCACCCTGGTTAACCAGCTCCAGCACTTCGTCTGCCTGCAGGTTGAGGGCGATTTTGAGCTTCCTGAAGATAATATTATTATTTAAACGTTTCTCGGGAGGCGGCTGGGGTCCATCTTTCTTACCGCGTTTGTCATTGATAAAACCGTTAAGAAAGCTTGCCAGTTGCTCATCACTGCATTCCTGGAAGGCGGGATCATCTTCTTTTTTTAACCAGTCACTGATCTCGCTGCGAGTCACCTCATCACCACCAGATGCAAACAGGGCCATCATTTTTGAATCACTTAATTCGAAGGTATAGCGGATTCTGCGTAAAATATCGTTGTTATTCATGTTGGGTCCTGATCATAGAAGCAAACCGGGCAGCAGATCCTGTGTCCGGGGGGATTAGCTATTATAAGCGATCAGCCAGTCGAACATGATACTGGCTACAGATTAAAGAACTTTTCATTACTTCTTGATTTAGCCGTATAATCGACGGCTTAACATACTCTGGAACCTTTTTATGCCACTTTCTGAAACCACTTTATTTGATGCCGTTGAATTCGGTCCCTTACAACTCCGTAATCGTGTGGTGATGGCCCCGATGACACGGACTTTCAGCCCCGGCGGCATCCCCAATGAACTGGTTATTGCCTACTACGAGCGACGAGCAAAAAATGATGTCGGCCTGATTATTACAGAAGGGACATGTATTGGGCATAAGGCTGCCAATGGTTATCCAAACGTACCCTATATTTATGGCAAAAAACCACTCGCCGGATGGAAAAAAGTTGTTGAGGCAGTACATGCTGCCGGAGGAAAAATCATGCCACAGTTATGGCATGTTGGGGCTATCCGGGAGGCCGGCAAGGGTGCAGGACCGGACGAAAATACGCCTGCATACAGCCCATCCGGACTGGTGACACGTAATAAGCCGAATGGTGTAGCCATGAGCCTTGAGGATGTTAAGGAAACTATTGAGGCCTTCGCCCAGGCGGCAGCCGATGCCCAGTCAATTGGTTTCGACGGGGTGGAAATCCATGGTGCTCATGGTTATTTAATTGATCAGTTTTTCTGGGAGGATACCAACCAGAGGGATGATGAATACGGTGGCGATATGGTAGGCAGGACTCGTTTTGCGGTAGATATCGTCAAAGCAATCAGATCCCGCTGCGGTGAAAACTTCCCCATAGTGCTGAGGTTTTCACAATGGAAACAGCAGAATTACATGGCAAAACTCGCAAACACTCCTGAAGAACTCAAGCAATTCCTGCGGCCACTGGTAGAAGCCGGGGTAGATATTTTCCACTGCTCAACCCGACGTTTCTGGGATGCAGAATTTGAAGGTTCGTCATTAAATTTAGCCGGTTGGGTTAAAAAACTTAGCGGCAAACCCACCATTACCGTCGGTAGCCTGGGCTTAAGCAGCAGTTTCATTGATGAAGCCAAAAGGGATATGGTTGAAACTTCGGATGTAAACGAAGATTCATTTGAAAACTTAGCCAAACGCCTGATGAATAATGAGTTCGATTTAGTTGCAGTCGGTCGCGCGCTTTTACAGGATCCAGAATGGGTTCCAAAAGTCAGGGATAATCGACTCAATGAACTTAGCGACTACAACAAAGATGTATTGGGTAAATTATTCTAGTAAAACAGGATAGGAAACAGGATAAATAATGATTGATTTCTATACAGCCCCTACCCCTAACGGTTACAAAATCAGTATTGCACTGGAAGAGATGGGCTTTGATTACAGGCTGAGTCTTATAAACTTCAGCAAAAAAGACCAGCATACCGATGATTACCTGAAAATTAGTCCCAACGGTAAAATTCCCGCCATTGTGGATCACGATAATGGCGATTTTGCCCTGTCTGAATCGGGTGCTATCCTGGTTTACCTGGCGGAAAAGTGTGGGAAATTTTATGCTCAGGATGAAAAATCCCGCTATCAGGTATTGCAATGGCTGATGTTCCAGATGGCCGGTGTCGGTCCAATGATGGGACAGTCCAATGTGTTTTATCGTTACATGGAAGAAGAAATACCGGCGGCAATTAACCGTTACCACAACGAGGTTCATCGTTTGTTCGGGGTGATGGAAAAACAGCTGGAGAATAATGAATTTATAGCAGGTGACTACTCAATCGCCGATATGGCCACCTATCCCTGGGTCTTTATAAATGAATGGTCCGGCACCCCGATTGATGACTTCCCGCAGATCCAGCGTTGGATGGATACCATTGCCGCACGCCCGGCCGTTGAACGCGGGATGAACAATCCACCACGCCCGGACCGCAGTAAGATCATTCAAAGTGCGCGCAAAATGATTACAAGATAGCGTAGGCATGCATTACCTTTTGTTTGATACATGCGGTGATTATTTATTGAGGATTTTACGGTAGGGTGGGCATTTATGCCCACGCGTTAGAAAATCATTTACAGATTAGCGTTAAATAAAACACCATCCGCGTGGGCATAAATGCCCACCCTTGTATGTCGGCAGTCTTCTCTGTTTAGCTATCAAAGAAGACGGGCGACATGGAGAGACTGAGCCCACCCAGAGGTCAACGAACCTGTATTGTAGATCAGCCTCCACGTTGTCACGCCACCCGCCTAAGAGAT
>JADFVZ010000133.1 GCA_015222805.1 Pseudomonadota bacterium | reverse complement strand
GGTTCCCGCTGTTAGCTACACCCGCGAAGAAAGCTCAAAAATGCCAGATCGCAATAGCATCAAGAATACAACTTCTTCTCGCAATATTTCACCCGTCAGCGGTACTTTTCGTATAGTCAATGGTTCGGTAATTGATCCTGAACTAAGCGAATATGGCACCAGGGCTTCACAGGAGGCAGCGAAATGAAAACCTTAAATAAAATAGTTGCCAGCGGATCATTAATCTTCTTATCCATGGGCCTGCAGGCTGACATTGTCCATCTTGACGATGTGATAGTGGATGGAAGCGCTTGTATCGGCTTTGACTGTGTAAATGGTGAAAGCTTCGGCTTTGATACCATACGTGTGAAAGAAAACAACCTGAGGATCAAATTCCAGGATACCAGTAATTCTGCAAGCTTCCCAACAAACGACTGGCAGCTTACCGCGAATGATAGCTCCAACGGAGGTGCAAATAAATTCTCAATTGATGATATAGATGGAGGCAGAACACCGTTTACAGTTGAAGCCGGTGCACCAAGCCATAGCCTGTATGTGGATGACGGTGGAAGGCTGGGCCTGGGAACGTCCACACCTGTGACTGATATACATACTAAAAGCGGCAACACACCGACATTGCGTCTCGAGCAAGATGGTAGCTCTGGATTTACCCCGCAAACCTGGGATGTCGCCGGTAATGAAGCGGGTTTCTTTGTCCGTGATGCGACCAATGGCTCTACCTTACCGTTCCGAATCCTACCGGGTGCACCCAGTAGCGCATTAGTTGTTGCAGCCGGTGGTAATGTGGGTGTGGGTGATTTATCACCGGATGCTGCTCTAAATATTGAAAGATCAGATGGTTCAGCACAAATTCTGGTTCAGGAAACTAATGGCGCCTCTGAGGCGCGCGACCTGCTGGTTTTAGAAAACAACGGCAATCCCGAAATTAGAATGACAAATACGGGTAACAGTAATTCCTGGGTCATGAGCGCTGGTCTAAGATATGTCGTCAAAAATAATGCTGGTGCCTGGGTATCCAGAATAGAATCAAATGGCGATATGGAAATTTCCGGATCACTGACAACAACCGGCGGCACTTGTGGCGGTGGTGGCTGTGATTTACTTTTCCACCCGGACACCAAAATTGAATCCATCGAAGAACATGCGGAATCGATGTGGGCAAACAGTTATCTACCGGCTGTTGGACCCACCGTTGAGAATGAGCCGTTTAATCTAAGCGAAAAAACCGGCAGCATGCTAAATGAGCTTGAAAAAGCCCATGTTTATATTGAGCAACTGCATAAACGTTTAGTTGATCAAGGTAAGCAGTTAGAAAACTCAGACTTCCAGACTGAACAATTGTTGACAGGCCACCGCCAACTGCTAGAGGCATATCATGACCAGCAAGAACAACTATCCTCGCAGCAAGTGCAACTTGAAAAAGTTGACCAGCTTGAACAGTTGGTCAATCAGTTATTAAAAACACAGGAAGGCCGCAGCTTGTTTACCTCCCTCCGGTAGGGGAATGGGTGTTATTTATTCCTACATCAAGCCACCTTCGGGTGGCTTTTTGTTTAATTCTACCGACACACAGTGGTTTCGATCTATTCAAGTCCGGTAACATCCTGTATATTTCCTGTTAAACAATTTCAGTTGGTGCTTAAATCACGATGAGCAAATTTCTCTACTTAGCCACACTATTACTTTTTCTATCGCCTGTTTTAGCACTAGAAACGGATGGGCTGGATCTGATCCTCGCTGATATTGAAGCACTGGAAGGCGACAAAGACCCAAAATGCTATGCCACCGCCTCACGCCTTGAGGACTTTATGTATGGTACGCCGTTAACCGATCAGGCCCGTTTTCAAAAAAACAAACTGCAAAAACGCCTGACTGAAATTGTCTGGAGGGGCGCTGCTGAAGGCTCGGGCAAAATCAACTCTGAAGCCATCGATGCTTCATTCGCCAAACTCATCACTTTCAATATTGATACCAACCTCAATAATCGGCTCACTTTCCCGAACAAAGTCAATATGACAATCAGTTCAACGGACGTAAGGCAATATGGTGCGGTGGCATACTCCCTTCGGGCCATCCTTGCAGTACAACAGGATTCATTGATGGACCCTGCAGCAAAGCCGCTACAGCCGCTCTCACAGGATGCTATTGAGACGCTTAAGCAAAAGCTTGATTTAGCCACACTTGCCCTGCTACAGGAAGCGGATGCTTATGCCCGAGCCAACAGTCAATATGAAATTGATTTTGAAAACATAAATCGTGCCTGGCTTGTGCTCTTCAAGACATCACCGCAAGAGGACCTGGCCAGCAAGAAAGCGACTGTAGTATTCAGTAGTAATATACCACCGTTGCTGGAAAAAATTATTCAGCAAAAAATCAACTCCTACGCAAAATACAACCAGATTTCAAGCCCCCTGTTTATCCGCAATATGCAGGTCTATTTTGCCCGGCTGAGTTGGCCCACAGGCAAGGGCGAGGCCGAGGCTTTCCGGGAAGGATTTATTGAAGCACTGATTGGCTATGCCGTTGAACTCTACAAAGGGGTAGTCAATGTCTCTGCCGCCAACGAGCACGGCATTATTGCTGAGGAGGATGTAACAAAGTTTGTTATGCACTTTACACCGTTCCGGGTAAATGAATACGAAGATGTTGAGTTTTTCCCGAATTTGCCTGATGAAAAAATCACCATCGAAGCCTATGACCTGGACGCCTTCCGCGACAGCGGCGTTCACTGGCTGTACCTCGGCCACGCCCTTGCAAGAGACGAGATTAACCAATTCCTGGATGTCGATCCTTTTGCCGCCGAATTGCTGGCGGAAAATATTGCCCAGTTTGGAGTTTTACTTTTGCGGGAAGCCGGACTTCAGGGCGTTAAAGAGGGTAAAGAAAGGTTATCACTCGAATTGCTGGAAATTGCTGTACAAAATGTACAGGCTAAAATCACAGCTTCACTTTCTCCCGCTGATTCGCATAAAGAGCAGGCAACCATCCAGTCAGCATCTATTGATGAGGTTTTTCCCGCTACAGCCGACGCCTGGTTTACGGATGTAACTCAAAGTGTGGGCATTAAAGCCATGCACCGCTCATCCAGCTGGCTTAATCGCCTGCTACGCAGCTATTTGCGTCGTGACGAGACCACCGGCATCATCACCATCCCACCAGCATTTGGCGGCTCAGGTGTGGCTGTCGGAGATATAAATAATGACAATTACCCGGATATCCTTCTCTTAAGCGGCCTGGGTAACAAACTCTATCTTAATAATACAAAGGGTCAGTTTGAGGACATAACCGACCGCTCAGGAATCAGCTTCCTGCGACCCGGGGACAACCGGCCGGGGGAACCCCGGCAACCGCTGATTGCGGACCTGAACAATGATGGCTGGCAGGATATTGTCATCACCTATGTGGATGACAACCACCGGGTGTATATGAACAAGGGTGATGGTACTTTTAAAGACATGAGCGCAAAAGCAGCGCTTGGCGGCAAAGGCCTGGTGGGCGGGCCGGCAACTGTGTTTGATTACAATAACGATGGCCTGCTGGATATTTACATTACCTATTTCGGCGACTACATTCATGGGGAGTTGCCCACCTTGAGCAGGGTAAACGATAACGGCCTGCCCAATAAACTGTTCAAAAACACCGGTGATTTTGGTTTTGTAGAGGTCGATGCCGGGGTTGCCGATGCAGGCTGGGGCCAGGCGGTAACCCACACCGACTTTAACCTGGATAACTTGCAGGATTTAATCGTCGGCAATGACTTCGGTTCGAATATTTATTACCAGAACCTGGGGAATGGGAAATTCGTGGACAAGTCCGTTGAGCTGGGGTTGAAAAAACCATCCTATACAATGAATATTGGCCTGGCAGACTTAAATGCCGACCAGGTTCCGGATATCTATATTTCCAACATCGTTACCATGAACAAGGATGAAAAATACGTTCTTCCCAATGAAGACACGCAGATGAAGTTTAATCTTGAGAAACTGGCGAATTTACGGGTTGTTGAGGCAAATGACCTGTTTATATCCACCCGCACTGCAGATGGAAAAATCAGTTACTCACTTAATCGCCAACTGGTGGCTCGCGGTTACAATTCAACCGGTTGGTCCTGGGGCGCAAGTTTTTTTGACGCCGATAAAGATGGTGACGATGACCTTTATGTATTAAACGGCATGAATGAATTTAATCTTTACAGCAGCAAAAATTCCTATGCAAATTCTTCAGAAAAATCCCTGGAAGAGAATTACCTGCCGGTGGATACAAAGGAAAGTAATGTCTTTTTTGTAAACAGCAATGGCAAGCTGAATAACGTTTCTGAACAAAGTGGACTGAACCTGCTGGGAAACTCGCGCAGTGCTGCTTATCTTGACTACGACAACGATGGCGACCTCGATATTATTCTCAACAACTATCACCAGGCTGCTCATTTCTTTGAAAACCAGGCCCAGAAGTTATCTACAAACTGGATAAAAATTCGCTTGCAGGGCGACCCTTCAAAAGGGGTTAACCGCGATGCCATTGGCGCTAAAGTCATCATTATCCTGCCTGATGGCCGAAAAATCTGGCGGGAAATCCATGGCAGCGAAGGCTATATGACGGTGCATGACCGGGTAATCCATACGGGACTGGGATCCATGGATCGCGCTGATGTGCACATAACCTGGCCCGATGGCAGGCAACAAGTACTAAAAAACCTCCCGGCCAATACTACCCATCTTGTTACAATGAGTAATGAAGCTACTCAATAGGGCGCCCCTGGTGCTGTTGGTTCTTATACTGTCGTTATCAACGACAACGGCAAATGCCGCACCTTCCATGCTGCCGGGCAGCGAACAGGGAATAGAGCCTGCCTGGGAGCTTGCCTGGAAAAAAATATCGAATCAAAAAACCAGATATCTAAATCGCCTGGTATTGTCTGATTCAACATACCTAAGGCAACACGCCGATAACCCCATCGACTGGCACGCCTGGCTTGAAGCTGTTTTTAACCGGGCTGAAAAAGAAAATAAGCTTATATTTCTTTCCATTGGATATGCCAGCTGTCACTGGTGCCACGTGATGGAAAAAGAGAGCTTTGCCGATCCTGAGGTTGCGACAGCCCTGAACCCTGACTATATTTCAATCAAGGTCGACAGGGAGCAGCTGCCCGATATCGATGCCTATTACACCCTGGTAGTTGAGACCATCAAAGGTGAGAGTGGCTGGCCTATGACGATTGTACTAACCCCGGACCGGAAACCGATTTTTGCAGCAAATTATCTCGACAAGGCACAATTGCTCACCGTCCTTAAACGCTTGAATACCTTATGGCAGGACACCCCTGAAAGCTTGCTGGAAAACGCGCGTCTTTTTTCTGCTGAGATTGAACAAAGGAGCCGCCAGCACCCAGGCGCTAACATCAAACCGGAAATATCATGGAAAATCCAGGCCAAAAACCGACTGCTGGCAAGCATTGATACAACTTACGGCGGTTTTGGTATGTCTAACAAGTTCCCGGACGAACTAAAGCTCCAGTTCCTGCTAAACCTGTATAAATCTGACCCGGCAACAAACCTGCGGATTATCTTAATCCAGCAGCTCGACAGTGTAATGAACAGCGGCTTGAGTGATATTGTCTTTGGCGGTATCTTCCGCTACACAACTGACCGTGAGATGACACGCCCGCATTTTGAAAAAATGCTCTACAACCAGGCGTTGACCCTTGCACTTTTTGCCGATGCGGCTGACTGGCTGCAACAACCCGCCTACAGGCATTATGCTGAATCCATAATTCGCTTCACGGATCAGTACCTGCGCCTTCCAGAGGGAGGTTTTGCTGCTGCCATTGATGCTGACTTCGACGGCAGGGAGGGTGCCTATTATCTATGGCCTGAAAACTCCCTTGATGATTTACCTGTGGCTATTTCAAAAGTTCCCCTTGCGGACGGGAAATTTTATCTCTATGGCTCGCCACAGGATGCCGGGATTGCTTCCTGGCGACCACACATGCAGCAACTGAGGAAGACGGCCCCCCGCAGAATTGATAACCAGGTAACTGCCTGGAATGCTTTGTGGATTAGTGCCCTGTTAAAAGCCGGGAAGACTACTGAAGCGAGCAAGCTCGCAAATATAATCTGGGCGCAGGCCTGGGTCAACGGCCAACTAAAGCGCATGGGTTCCCAGCCCGGTTTCCTGGATGATTACGCTTACCTTTCAAATGCCCTCTGGCAGCTTTACCTGCAAACAGGCACAGGTACATGGAAAAGCCGAGCGCGTTTACTTGACCAGGTGATTCTCGGGTCTTTCTACCAGGGTGGCAGACTTTCTTATCGAAGCAGGAACATGCCCGGTCAATATGACATTAATATATCCCGGGACACAGAATTACCGGCAACGCTGGCAGCTGTATTGCAATCTTTTAAAAACCACCAGACTGAAGCGACGTTTATCGAAGCACATAAAAACCTGTTGGCTAGCTCAGGTGCGGCCTTTGGCGGCAGACCTGAGTATTACCTGGGCCTGATCCAGCAACAGTTTATCTATCCTGCACCCGAAAAGATCATTGCTAAAGGCCATGGGATAATTTCCCTGCAAGCCGGTACCGAGCCAGGAGAATGGCTGCTCGATTTAGGTCTGGATGAGGACTGGCATATCAACGCTGCAGAAGTTTTTGATAAGAATTTAATTCCCCTGTACATTGAAAGTGACGACGATATATTAAGTATTAACTACCCCCCTGGTCACTCCATGGTGGCTGAGTTTTCAAGTTCCCCACTGAATATTTACAGTAACAATGTCAGTATAAGCATCAAGACACCCGCCACAGTTAGACAGGTACAGTTACAGGTACAGTTGCAAGCGTGCAGCAGTCGTTTGTGTCTGCTGCCTGAAAAACTGCTGCTTACAGCATTTAATAAAACAGCTGACTAGTCCGACAAAACAATTCTAAATACGACTGGCAGCTAAAACACCAGCAGCACATGAATACAATAAAATTCCGTGCCTAGCTTTTGCCGGTAAAATCGTCTATTCTGATATAAGTGGGGAAGTTTATCCAATAACTGGATACAGCAGTTTATTCCCTGCGTTTTACAGCCTTGTACCGGGTGATTCCCGTAACTTGTTCAGGGCGTGTGTGCAATTTTTTAAAAACGAGGGGAGTACCTTATGAAAATTATCTTTCTATTCCTGGCCATTATCATGGCTTCTACACCAGGCTTTGCGAAAAGCATCGACACGGATTTCCGCCTCAATGCTACGACATTTGCTGACGGTGTCCTGCTGAAAGCGAACCAACCCGACATGGGCTTTAAGCTTACTGTTGTCGGACCTGAGGACATCCGTTTCTCAAAAAAATATTCTGCCTCTGACCCGGTGTTTCTTGGTACCAACAGTACAGAGGG
>JADFVZ010000132.1 GCA_015222805.1 Pseudomonadota bacterium | reverse complement strand
GATCAATAAAAAGCTGTATGTTTTTTGGTTATCGATGTTATAACTTACTAAAGGACATTTAGAAGCAATGAAATCCCATGCACCTATGTATCTGCAAGGGTTTAGGGTCCTGGGAGGGTATAGGTTAAAAACGCCAATGTAATAGAGGGAGGTAACTGGTTACAGCACTATTTATTCATAGGTTTGATCTAATAAACCATGCTTTCTTGCGAAATAATCATAATGAGATTCACAGTAAGTTCTTCTATGAGGTAACCCTAAGTCCCTTATCAGAAAATCACGGGCTATAGCTGCCTGCTCAGCACTGCTATACCCACCCTTACGAATACGCCTACCCTGTACAACCAGGTCAAAATAGAAAGACTTGCCATTCTTCAACCAGACACCAGTATGGGCATGCTTATTGACATCCTGGCGTTCACGCATTGCTTCCCACCATGTGTCTGATTTATAAGATTGCATAAGTTTACCCAGCTAGCCTGATACATATAAGTTTAGCAAATTTATTTTTGCATATTACAAAAAATACTGCCATTACCAGCATGAATATTCCAGGTAGAGTGGGCATTCTAGAAAAGGCAAATAGCAGAAACATAGTTATGGCTGGTGGGACTATGAGTAATAGTAAAAAGAACATAATCTACCCATTATTTGAGTTCATAGATCATATCCACCCTTTGCCTACTCTGACACTGCGGCACGGGTAGGTATGGTCCGGTAGGGTGGGTATCTATTCTGGCGGTTTTAAACTTGCACAGAACGGGTATTATTGGAAAGGGATACCCAGTACTAGGCTATGGCCTTCACGGCGTCTTCAGCCCGGGGAATTCCCACTAGGCTAATTACGTTGACCGCTGCATCATATGTACAAATTATCGGTATATTCTTATTCAAAACTGACCAGTGTAAAGACGATGATATCGTATGTAATCAATAAAATACCAGTTTCATCCCGGATCATTATTCAGTGCAAATGCTGGTATAAATATGAGGGCGATTTAATACCCCTTATTCACATACCAACTCGCAAACTGTATCTACTTTATTAAGGCACGCCTGATCAAATGATACGTCACAGCATGAAGGGTCGATATCACATATCTGATTAACACAGGAGTGGCAACCGTAGGGCATTGGCGATAGACTAACCTCGCACAAACTCAGGCCACAAGTGTTGGCGTTTAACTCTGCCCCTTGTTCAATTAAGAAATCAGGTCCAAACACAATATCGGTTCCAGCAGACAAGGATATAGTCGCACCAGCTTCGGCTGTGAAAGATTCCACATATAGCAACTCACACGCTTCGTAGGAAGCTTCAGAAGTCTCTATAACTCCCGTCACTGAAACTGTGTGGCAGGCATTAGGCAGGGTATTGAAGAAGGTACAGATCACCGTTTCACCAGCTGCGAGGTCCACGCTGATATTCTTGTCACCAGGTTCGAATCCACCAGATGCACCTATGGTCACAATGCTGGCCGTCGCACCAACACAGGAAATATCATCTAATCTCCAGTTAGTTGGAGTTGGTACGGTTTCCATTGCGGTATACGGTCCATCGGCCGGTTGACCTGTTATGGACAGCTCTTCAAAAAATGTACTGAAATCCCTGATCAGTCCAGTGACTGAACCGTTAAAATTAAAGTCGACAGCAATTCCATTAGGTTCGGTTTCTGTACGAATCACCAGTGTTCCATCAAGCGTATTCGTAAATGTACAAGTAACGGTTTCGTTGGCTGCCGAATTTATTGTGACATCCGAGCCGTTTAGCCCCGGAGAGACTAACGTGTCACCTGTCTCATCAATACAAACAAGCTGCGTCAGAACCCAACTCTTCATATAATCACCAATAGTTCCCGGTGTGCCTGTTTGTTTCAGATCATATTGATCATTCGGTATATGCACGTGGTTGAAGTGACGGGTTTCAGTGGCATCCCCGGTTGTATCAAGGGTGAAGGTTGAACTTTCACCCTCAGGCACATTGGTATTAGTCTCGTTACCCCAGGTAAAGCCGAATACATCTTCTCCGCCCACAGAGTTCGCAATTATCGTCGAGCTGCCAAGTGGTGCATTAATAAATGTACACGTGACATCTTCTCCAGGAGAAATGTTGATGAAATCCGGCGTGTCTCCACCACTACAGGCAGCGCTTGCCAATATCCAGCCATTCTGAACTGGATTGGTTTCCAGTATTGAATAATAGCCGGGTACCAGATTTGTGAAATCTGTGGAATTCGTAAAAATGCCCTGGTTGGCACTAGTGGATATGGTAAATCCACCACTAAAATCAAACCCTGCTGGGCCTGTACCTGTGAACGCAAAATTTTCTTCTGCGGACCCCGGCGCGGTAACTTGTTTGACCACACGGATTGAGCCGCGCTGCGTATTTATGAATTCACAAACCACTGTTTCACCCGCGGAAAGATCTATTGCTGCCGGGTTTTCTACCGCGTTGCCTTCTCCCCGGCAATCGATATTTGTATTATCCCAACCGGCCACCGCTGCTTCAGTTACAGAGTAGGTGCCTGCTGTGCTGGAGGGCAACAACCACTCAGAAACAATCGGTTGATCTGTGTCCGACAGCATGAATGGAGGACCATAATTAGTTGTGAATTCAAACACCTGAGAGGATCCGGATGGGTCGGTCACCACGTCAACAACAATTAATCCGTTCTCATTAATGGCAAAAACAAGTGTTGGCGCAAACAATATAACAATCGCTATTAGTACTGCGGGATGTAACAAGAACGAAAAAGATTTTGAGTCTGAATTTCTGTACAGGGATGATGTAGGTAAGCCGATGGACTGCATAAGTAAGCCCTCCTGAAAAAAGACTGAATTTTACAAAAATGTCAATAAAACCCACGATCCAACATGACATGACCTCAAACATGCTAGCAGATTTAAATCGACCTTACCAATTGGCCGTGCCCCAATAAGATATAAATGGTGTTTAGCCTGAGTCAGGCTGGATGTCTGAGTAAGTCGAAGTTTTGTGCCTCCACAAAGGCAGTTCCTGGCCGGTAGCACTTATAGCCAGTCGAATGTAATGACAGTCTGGTATTAGCCGCAAAGCAGCCCTACCACAACCCCCGATACCTGGATGTTCTCAATCTCTATTGTCTGCATTGATACACTTGCAGCTGGTGTATTCATCAATAAAGTTTTCCAGAAATAGCACACATACCTACGGGTGAAGTACTTCCAGCTATGCATCCACAAAAGCGAAGCACCCCTCTGCCTACTTTTGCAACAGTAACAAGGCAGATTACCCCCTGTATCCCGTTACCCTACCTTCGTGTTAATTTGCATCTAAAAATGCCCCACTGAGGGTGCGGCCATAATCTTGGACTTAATTGGAGTAAGTCCTATGTATTCGTATGATGATCGTTTTAGAGCGGTAATGCACCCAAAGACAAACCTGTCAATCCAGGATAAGATCACCCGGTTCTACCAGTGAATAACTATCGATATCATTGGCGAGGATTGAAGTTTTTACCTGTTTACAAACCCGGGCATGTATTGAAAAACAGCTAGCATTACATATCAGTTGTTCACACTCTCCCAGGAGTAGCATTTCTACCAAAGCGTCACCGAGTTGCTCGTATCCATCGAGTTGCGCCAACGTAGCCTTTTTTCCATTTTTGTGACCTGTGCCACTATCTTGTGGTGCCATGTTCCTGGGCATTGAAATCAAACGAATGCCATATCGATCACGGCATGCTTCAAGAAATGAGGGGGTATCAGTACAGACCAGAAAGTTACTACCTTCATGACGGTCCATCTCACGAAAAAATCGTTCGTACTCAATGTCTACTCGTCGACGCATCATGGGGTTCTTCATTACTTCCCCATTACCGAGGCGGGCATGTACACCTATGGCGTGTGTTGCAAATTTCCTAAACCGATTGAATTTTTCTCCGCACTGACCCTGGAGCTCCAGATATGAACTCAAGCAGTCAATTTTTTTGCCAAACTCAGCATACAACTCACTTGCCAACACGGTTTCGAGACGGGATGCGATCTTGTCAGGACAACCAAAGTGTGGGCCTGGTTTAATACCGGTAACCCTTTCTGGGTATTGTGTGATAATTCGGTCAATTTCAACTGGGTCGTAAATAAGACGTGGATGTAGTATACGAAAGTACTTATGCAGGCGATCGACACTAAAAGACTGATTGTTGCTTTCAAAATAAGACAGTTTTCTCCAATCAACCAGGATCGAAAGCTTCAAATCATTCGCTATTGATAGCAAAGCACTGAGCATTCTGTATTGAAAACCTATACCGTCGGTCCGGCAATAATACAAATAAGCATTCCGCTCGCTGTTGCAAAGAATCCTATTGTATGGTGACTTTTGCTTGATCAAACCCAATTCAATTCCTTTTTGCCACGTTACCGGGCTGGCAAACCTGACTGTGACATAAAACGTACCAGAGTTAACTGACAGGTAAAAATTACTGAGTAGCAACCTGGCCCCTGAGAACTGTCAGATGACTACTCTACCCATACGTGATATTAGTGTTAATACTAAATTCCCGCTCTATTCCAGTCAATGTGCGTCAGTTTTTTTAACCGACAACCGAAAGTGTGCAGAATTCGGGGCAGGAAAGCCAGATGCATATTGTGGCGCATAACCTGGCCGGCAATCCATCTAATGAATCTCTGAATAATTTTATTTTTGCTTACTTGATCAAACAAGAACATTTCTATATCGATGAGGAACCAACCAGGTAATCCCCGGTTATCAACCTAATTCAAAAGCAGGGTCAAGCCACCATGGCTAGCTCCTGTTTTGAGGTGATACCACCCAGGCCAATATTGGGTCGTTCATGATTATAAGTCCAAATCCACCGCCTAGCATAATCTTGCACATCCGCAATTGAATCGAACAGGCATTGAGCCCGCCAGTCATGTCGAACGGTGCGATTATGGCGCTCAATGCTGACGCTTTGCTGTGGCTTGCCTGGCTGGATAATCTCTAGTCTGATTTTGTGTTCATCAGCCCATAGCCGAAGCAAATCACTGATATATTCAGGGCATTTTATTCCCGCAAGTGTTACGATTAGGCAAAGAAATAAGTGTCTGAATAATGGATCAATACAAAGTTAATCCTCTCGTACTTGACCAGCTCCCACTCCGCCAGGAATTAAATGCTGTTCGCTACCAGGAAGCAAAGACCCAGGGGCACTACGAAAGCTATTTCCTGCGCGCCAATCATCCGGAAAAACCGCTTGCCTTCTGGTTCCGTTACTCTATTTTCTTACCCAAAACCATACCGGATTCAGACAAAAAAAACACCATAGGTGAACTCTGGGCCGTTGTTTTCAATCGTGAAACCAATCGCATGACGGCTGTAAAAGAAGAATTTCGTATAGACGAATGCAACTTTTCAGGTAGCGGACTGGATGTAAGCATTGCCGACCGGGGTCGGTTACTCCCGGGCATAGCTTATGGAAAAATATCCAGTAACGGCGATAGCATCAGCTGGGACCTGAAGTATACAGATGGGCAAGCCCCCCTGAGGTTATTGCCGAAATACCTGTATAAGGGCAAATTCCCCACTGCAAAGGCAACCGTACCAAATCCTATGGCAGTTTTTACCGGTACGGTAGAGGTCAATGGAGAAACTTACAAGATTGACAACTGGGTAGGTTCACAAAACCATAACTGGGGCAGCCGGCATATAGATGAATATGCATGGGGCCAGGTAGCGGGTTTTGATAATGAAGCTGAGGCATTCCTCGAATGCGCTACTGCAAGGGTCAGGCTAGGTCCGTTCCAGACGCCGTGGATGACAACCGTTGTGCTACGTTATGATGATCGGGAAATCGTGATCAGTAATCTCTGGCGCGCCTTCCAGGCGAAGGCTGCATATAAAAGCTTTAACTGGCGATTTGATACAAGAAATAAAATGCTACGGATCCAGGGATCAATCGAGGCCCCTCTGGAAAGCTTTATCGGCTTTAATTATTACAAGCCTGATGGTGGTTCCAGCACCTGCCTGAACAGTAAGATCGCAAAATGCCAGTTACTGGTAACCGAACCAGGAAAACCTGACAGGGTTTTCAAAACCAGGCACCGGGCCGCATTTGAAATCTTTAATACCGACAGGGACCACGGGGTTCTGGTGATCGCCTGAAACAGGCCTCCTCAACTGACCGCAACTGCCGGTTTGGTGTTAATCTATCCACATAAATCATCTAAGCAGATCAGGATTCCCATGCATTTTGAATACACTGACAAAGTTAAAAAACTACGCGCCCAACTCAGCGACTTTATGGATGAGCATATTTATCCAAATGAAGACACTTTCCACCAGCAGATTGCAGAAAACCGCTGGCAGACACCGGCAATTCTGGATGAACTGAAAGCCAGGGCCAAAGCAGAGGGCTTATGGAATTTGTTCCTGCCGCCGGTATATGCAGACTACAGCCCCGGCCTTAGCAACCTTGAATATGCAGCCCTGGCCGAACTTACGGGCAGAGTCCATTGGGCTCCTGAGGTGTTTAACTGCGCAGCACCTGATACAGGAAATATGGAAGTGCTGGCCCGCTATGCCAACGCGGAACAAAAGAAAGAGTGGCTGGAGCCCTTGCTGGCAGGTGAGATTCGTTCCGCGTTCGCAATGACCGAACCGGGTACGGCTTCAAGTGATGCAACCAACATCCAGACCAGCATTGAACGGGACGGTGACGAGTATCT
Organism: Pseudomonadota bacterium; assembly: GCA_015222805.1. Lineage (GTDB taxonomy): Bacteria > Pseudomonadota > Gammaproteobacteria > Xanthomonadales > SZUA-36 > SZUA-51. The sequence continues at coordinate 17,253 of JADFVZ010000132.1, read as the reverse complement.
GATCAACGGACGCAAGTTTTATATCAGCGGTGCCTGTCGCAAGACCTGTGAAATCATGATCGTGATGGGTAAAACCGATGCTGATAACCCCAATCGTTATATCCAGCAATCCATGGTGCTGGTACCAATGAATACACCCGGGGTAACCGTTGTCAGACCAATGACCGTAATGGGTTATGACGATGCACCCGAAGGCCATGCAGAAATTACTTTTGAAAACGTCCGCGTGCCGGTCAGCAATATTATCGGTGGTGAAGGCCGTGGTTTTGAAATCGCCCAGGGCCGCCTGGGTCCCGGACGCATCCACCACTGCATGCGCTCAGTAGGTGCTGCCCAGAGGGCACTGGAATTAATGTGCAAACGCGCCAATACCCGTGTGGTCTTTGGCCGTCCGCTGATTAAAAACCAGTCTGTGCGTGAAGACATCGCCCGCTCAGTTTGCCAGATAGAACAAGCGCGGCTATTAACACTCAAAGCTGCGGAAAAAATGGATACCGTGGGTAATAAACAAGCCCAGGATCTTATTTCCATGATCAAAATCGTAGCGCCATCAATGGCACTGGACGTAATCGACCGCGCTATCCAGATCTATGGTGCGGCCGGTGTTGGCCAGGATACCTTCCTTGCGCATATGTATGCCGGCCAGCGCAGCCTGCGGCTTGCCGATGGCCCCGACCAGGTGCATATGATGCAACTGGGACGACTGCTGGGACGGCGTTACGAGGACTAGGTAATGACCGCAGTTAATGAGCTAGACCTGTCCGTGCTGGAAAAATACCTTGCGTCATGTATTGATGACTTCAAAGGACCGGTAACTGCGGAAAAATTCAGCGGTGGCCAGTCGAATCCGACGTTTAAATTAACTACTACATCGAGTAGTTATGTACTGCGCCGCCAGCCGCCGGGAAAATTGCTTAAGTCCGCACATGCTGTGGATCGGGAGTTCCGGGTACAGAAGGCCCTCCAGGACTCGCAGGTTCCCGTCGCCCGAATGATTCACCTTTGTGAAGACCCAGCCGTAATCGGCAGCATGTTTTACCTGATGGAATTCAAGCAAGGGCGAATCTACTGGGATGCCGCCCTGCCAGAATTACCAGACTCCGGGCGCCCCGCTTTCTATCGGGCAATGAACAGCACGCTGGCAGCATTGCACTCTGTAGACGTTGAAGCTGCGGGGCTTACAGATTACGGCAAGCCTGGCAATTACTTTGAACGCCAGCTCGGCCGCTGGTGCGGTCAGTATTGGGCATCAGAAACCCGCAATATCGAGCAGATGAACCAGCTGATAGAGTGGCTGGAAAATGCCCTGCCGGAAGACGATGGCCGGATCGGCCTGGTACACGGCGACTACCGCCTGGACAACCTGATGTTCCACCCGGACAAGCCTGAAATTATTGCTGTCCTTGACTGGGAACTGTCCACCCTGGGGCATCCCTGGGCTGACCTCGCCTATACCTGTATGTGTCTGCGCATGCCTAAATCTGCCGGCGGTATGTCGGGCCTGCTCGGCAAGGATCGGGATGCCTTGAATATTCCATCTGAAAACGATTATGTAGCCGAATACTGCCGGCGCATGGAGCTTGGCTTTGAACGTATCCCCAATTGGGCGTTTTACCTGGCTTTCAGTTTCTTCCGCCTGGCGGCCATCTGCCAGGGGGTGGCCAAACGTGCCGAAATGGGCAATGCCTCCAACACCGAAGCGTTAAAGATTGGGGCGATGGTTGAGCCGCTGGCTAGTTTTGCGTTAGAGATTATTGACAACGAAGGTTAATATAACGCGTGGGCATTTATGCCCACCCTACCAAGAGATACCCAATAAGCAATAACCGCAAGCGTTAAAAATCTCGGTATTAGCTTCCGCGGGTTGCGTTACATGCTCTGCAAATACAACATCGCGTAGGGTGGGCATTTATCCCCACGCGTCGGTTACCAATGCGTTGACAACGCTTAACGCAGCCCATTCGACCATCAAGTTACCATGCTTTTTTTCATTAAGGCGTAATACATTACCGGGATTACCAGCAACGTCAGTACGGTTGAAACCAGGATACCGAAGATCAGCGAAATCGCCAACCCACGAAAGATCGGGTCATCAAGGATAAAGAAGGCGCCCAACATTGCCGCCAGGCCGGTGAGGATAATAGGCTTGGCGCGCACAACGGCTGAGTTCACTACAGCATCAGCCAGTGACATCCCTTCCCTCACCTGCTGGTTGATAAAATCCACCAGTAAAATTGAGTTTCGTACAATAATCCCCGCCAGTGCAATCATCCCGATCATCGATGTTGCTGTGAATTTTGCTCCCAGCAGGGCATGCCCCGGTAAAACGCCGATAATGGTCAGGGGAATCGGCGCCATGATCACCAGTGGCACCAGGTAGGAGCGGAACTGCGCAACTACGAGGAAGAAAATCATGATTAAGCCGATGGAATAAGCCAGCCCCATATCGCGAAATGTCTCATAGGTAATCTGCCATTCACCATCCCATTTCATGCTGTATCGATACGGGTTGTCGGGCTGGTTGACCAGGTACTGTTCGATCACCGGTAAATCCGAGTGACTATCACGCTCATTCAAAGCAGCATACATCTCAAACATGCCATACAAGGGGCTATCAAAATCACCGGCAAGATCTGCCGTTACAAACACAACCGGCAGCAAATCCTTATGGTAAACCGAGTTGGGCACTACCTCCTCCACTACCGATACAATATCGGCAATGGCGATAAAACTGCCATCCTGGGCTGCCAGGCGCAGTGCCAGAACCTGTTCAATATCTGCCTTTTTGGAGACGGGGAACTCCAGGCGGATAGGCACCGGATATTTCGCATTGTCACCATGCAGGTAACCAATATCTTCACCTCGCAGAACCGTGGTAATTGCACTGGAAATCGCATCCTGGGAAACGCCCAGCAGGGCGGCCTTATTGCGATCTACATTGATCAGGTAGCGCAGCTGCGGGTATTCAACGCTGTCGTCTATATCAACGACACCCGCAGTATTTTCAAACAGAGTTCGAAGCTCACGGGCCACCTCAATCTGGCCCTGGTAATCCAGCCCGTAAACCTCAGCGACCAGGGGTGACATTACCGGCGGGCCGGGAGGAACTTCAACTATTTTCACATTGGCGTCAAATTGCCGACCAATGTCCTGTAGAGGCTGACGGACTTCGCTGGCAATTTGATGGCTCTGCTTGCCACGCTGTTTTTCCGAAACCAGATTGACCTGCAAGTCCCCCACGTGAGGGCTTTCACGCAAATAATACTGGCGTACCAGGCCGTTAAAGTTTATCGGCGCAGCGGTTCCTGCATAGGCCTGGATATTATCTACTTCCGGAACTGTTTTCAGGTATTCGGCCAGCTCCACGAGTACCTGGTTTGTGGTTTCCAGAGGGGTCCCCTCATCCATATCCACAATTACCTGGAACTCTGACTTGTTATCGAAGGGCAGCATCTTCATCACCACCGCTTCAATCATAACCAGGGATACAGATAGAATAATCAGACCAGTAATTCCCAGAAACAGCCAACTGCGACGCCTCCCGCCTGTTTCAGGGCTGAGGAAGGGTCGTAAAATCTTATTGAATAAGCCAGCATGCCGATTAACTTCCGGCTTCTTATCCGCGCCACCTGTTGTATGACCTGCATCTCGATGCAACAGATGAAAACTCATCCAGGGTGTAATTATGAAAGCAACGACCAGCGAAATCAGCATGCCCATGCTGGCGTTGATGGGGATAGGACTCATATAAGGACCCATCAAGCCGGTTACAAATGCCATTGGCAGAAGCGCTGCAATGACGGCAAAAGTTGCGAGGATGGTCGGGCCACCAACTTCATCAACCGCCAGCGGGATGGCTTCCTTAATCGATTTTGCACCCATCTGCAGGTGCCGATGAATATTTTCCACCACCACAATGGCGTCATCAACGAGGATACCAATGGAGAAAATCAGGGCAAAAAGTGAAACCCGGTTAAGGGTAAAACCCCAGGCCCAGGAGGCAAACAGGGTCAGGGCCAGGGTGACAAATACAGCCACACCGACGATTATTGCTTCACGCCAACCGAGCGCCAGTAAAACCAGTAAAACTACAGCCGAAGTGGCAAAAACGAGTTTCTGAATCAGTTTTTTAGCTTTGGCATCAGCTGTTAAGCCGTAGTCCCGGGTAACACTGACATTGACCCCTTCAGGAATAAATACACCTTTAAGCTGTTCCACACGCTGGATGATCTGTTCAGCAATATCAACTGCATTGGTCCCCGGTTTCTTGGCCACGGCAATAGTAACCGCTGCCCGTTCACCAACAACTACATTTCCCTCAGGAGCACCATCTCCTGAGGTATACCAGACATAGCTGTCGGGAAAATCTGAGGATTCAGATATACTCGCCACGTCAGCCAGGTAAACCGGCCTGCCATCATGCAAGCCAACCACTAAAGCGCCAACTTGTCCCGGGTTTAGCAGGAAATCACCGGCCTTAACCGGAATAACCTGGTTATTGCGCACCAGCGATCCGGCATCACGGGAAACATTGCCACTCTGTAATGCCATCCGCAGTTCATCCAGGGAAACATTGAAGGCTGCAAGTTTTTGTGCATCCAGTAAAACATGTACTACCCGATCAGGGCCGCCAATAGTATAGATATCGCGGGTACCTTTTACCCGTTTAAGCTCAGCCTCCAGCGCATGTGCTACCTGAAGTAGTTCACGCCCCCCCAGCTCAGGCTGCTCGCTCCACAGGGTAAGCGCAACGATGGGAACATCATCGATGCCCATGGGTTTGATGATGGGTTCAGCGACTCCCAGCCCTGGTGGGAGGAAATCACGATTGGAAAAAATCTTGTTATACAGGCGAATAATGGCATCTTCACGTGCTTCACCCACTTCAAACTGCACCGTCAGCACCGCCATCCCCTGCTGGGAAACAGAATACACATGCTCAATTCCGGTAATTTCAGAAAGCACCTGTTCAGCCGGCGTGGCGACCAGGTGCTCAACCTTATCAACACTGGCTCCGGGGAAAGGAATGAACACGTTGGCGAAGGTCACATCTATCTGGGGTTCTTCTTCACGCGGCGTCACCAGGATCGCAAACAGACCTAGCATAAGGCCCAGGATCGCCAGTAACAGGGTGATTTCCGTATCAAGAAACTGCTTTGCAACCCGGCCGGATATTCCCATCCGGGGCATGTCTACCGGTGACCTGCTCTCACTCATTTGTGCTACTACCGGCTTTCAATAAAGTCACTGCCTCGAGTGGAACAACCGCAACTGTCTCGCCTTCACGTAAACCGGCAAGAACAACACGATTACCATCGTGGAGTATCTTTCCAGGACGAATATAGCGGAAACTGACTTTTCCAGTTGCAGATATCACATAGACCCCACTGACTTCACTGCGCTGGACTATAGATTTTTGCGGTACCAGCAACTGCATGTTTTCAGCCGTAACAAAAGCAACTTTCACAAACATTCCGGGGAATAATCCCTCGATATTTTCCGGCAGGTCAACTCGAACTTTGAATGTACGGCTGCGTTTATCGGCATAGGGAAAGAAGGTCAGGTTGCCTGCGGGTATCAGGCGCTCACCTTCTGAGGTTTCAAGGATAACGGTTGCTTCATCCAGTTTACGTACTGCATTGATCAAACGTTGGGGAACATTAATACTCAGGCGCAACTGGTTGAGGCCGACACCACGCATCACCGGTGATCCCGGCTGGGCAATTTCACCTACTTCAATAAAGCGTTCCACGACGATACCGGCATAGGGGGCACGGATAATTGTACGTTCAACTTCTTCACGGGCGCGCTCCAGCTCTGCCTGTGCAGCTGCGAGCCTGGCACGAGCTGCATTGAGCTCTGTTTTTGCAGCATCGAACTGTGCCCGGGATATCAATTTACGTTCATAAATTGAACTGGTGCGGGTAAATTCCGTGTCTGCATGCTGCAGGCGAACCCGAGCTTCACTCATGGCTGCTTCGGCCTTATTCAAGTTAGCTTGCTGCTGGGTATCACGCAAACGGACAACAATATCACCCTGGTTGACGAAATCATCTACATCGAACAACACCTCGACTACCCTGCCGGTAGTCTGTGCTGACAGGGTTGCTTCATTAACTGCTTCGACTACACCATCGAAAACGTATTCCTGACCGACGTTGGCATATTTAACTGCAACACCGACAAGTTCACTTGCCGAAGCAGGACAGCTAACCCAGAGCAATAGCAGTGGATATATAAATTTTAAGGCACGCATAGTCTCACTCAATCAATACCGGTTGGTTTAACTGATTATTATAACATCTTATATTAGAGCTTCCTAATGTTTGATTTCGAGCGATATAAACAGGACCAATTGCAGCTGGTGTACCGGCTGGGATAGAATCTCTTCCTCAGCCCGGCTATTCAGAGATATCAATCAATGCAGCAATCTAAATCAACAGGCATATTTATCCTTATCGCGATATTTCTTAGCGCCTGCTCAAGTCAGCCCCGGGTTACGAACCTGCCCACCAGCCACCGTTTCGAGTCAGCTAACCTGACCTCCGTTGTCGAACTTGTGCAGCGACTCGATGAACAGGTACCAGCCGCGCGCATACTGGTGGTTTTTGATATCGACAATACCCTGTTGGCGATGAATACTGACCTGGGTTCCGACCAGTGGTATGACTGGCAAAAAAGCCTGCAGAAAGCAGATAAATGTGATCCACGCCTGGTAGCAGACCGGCTTGCGGCACAGGGAGCACTGTATTTTGCCGGGAGTATGCGCCAGACCCAGGAAGATGCCGCCAGCATCATTCGTAAACTTCAAAACCAGGGCATCAAGGTGATGGCAGAAACGGCTCGCGGCTCGGATTTTTCCCTGCCAACCTTTCGTGAACTCCGTCGTAACCAGATGGAATTTTCAAACTCATCCCCCGGCAGCAGCTATGGCCTATATACACCTGTAGGTGCCAAACGACCCGTGCTTTACCAGGATGGTGTCTACCTGCTGGCCGGACAGCATAAAGGCGATATGCTGCTGGATTTGTTAAACAAGGCGGGTGAACCACTGCCAATGGCAATCATCGTGGTTGATGATAAAGACTATAACCTGGCTGCTTATGAGGAAACCGCATCTCGCGAAGGCTGGAAACTTTACAGCCTGCATTACACCGGTGTAGATCAGTGGGTCGAGAGTTTCAACCCGGATGTAGCGACTGAAAACTGGGAACAGGTGCGCGATGCTTTTTATCAACTGCAGACTGTATTCGGCAATGATAACTTCAAGCTGCCCATAACAACAAACCGACCTGAATGCCTGCCAGCTGATTAGTTACCCGCTGACTAATTACTACTGGATTTCACCCATGTGACCAATCATTAAGACTGTCGCCTTTTTCAGGGGACAGCCCCATTGCTTCACCTGCCGTACTTACACCAAGGCCCTGAACTGTGCGGTTCGCATAGGCAAAATAGGCGGCTGCCTGGTTGATTTCCAATATCTGTCCATCACTGTAACCCGCTTGCTGCAGGTTCTTTATATAGCTTTTTTTAAGCCTTGCAGGTTTCCGGGTAAGACGACGAACATAGGGGAAAATGGTCTGCTCTGACTGGCTGAACGGCTGCCCCGGACGGCGCTCACTTAAAGCCAGGTCCAGTTCATGGAAACGTTGCTGATTCTCGATTAAACGGCCGAGGCCAGTGGTGTGATGGTGATCGCAGTAGTCACAACCATTTAACCGGGAAACATACACACCAATGCATTCCAGCAACCAGACCGGCAAAGTATTACCAGTATGATGCAGGCTGGCTTTATAGATCGCCATATGCCCCTGGAGCGTATGCGGGCGCAGGCTGTGTACGGAGAGGACATTATCGACCTGGCCACTGGCCGAGGCGACCTGTGCGTAGATATGTTTCAGCTTGCCCTCGGCGTTATCGGGTTTAATGACATTGATCCAGCTCATTCCAGTTTCCTGTTGATTTATTATCGGCATAGTTTCTGTATGATGGCAAGATGAAAACATCCTGTCACTACAGCATACTGCTTTTTACTGCTCTTATATTTACCATGGTAATCTCCAATGATGTATCAGCCACAGGGAAAACTACCATCCGGCTGGCAACTTTTAACATTGCCAGCGGACTTTCCAAAGCCAACGAACTGGATAAGAAACTGGCAAAACAGGATGATCCGCAACTATTGAAAATAGCAGCAATTATCCAGAAAACCAGACCGGACATTCTACTACTCAACGAATTCGATTTTAATCCCGAAATTGATCAGGCGGCCCTGCTCCAGCGCAATTACCTTGCCTATGGACAGTCAGGTGAAAAAGCAATTGAATACCCCTACCACTGGTCCGGAGCTGTAAATACCGGCATTAACAGCGGTCTTGATCTCGACAACAACGGCAAAACCAGTGGTCCGGCAGATGCCTGGGGTTTTGGTTTTTTCCCCGGTCAATATGGCATGCAGGTGTTATCACGTTACCCCATTGATAAAAATCAAATCCGCAGTTTCCAGAAACTGCGTTGGACCAGCATGCCGCATGCACTAAAACCGGTAGACCCGGAAACCGGCAAGGCCTGGTATCCACAAGCAACCTGGATACAACTCCGCCTCTCGTCTAAATCGCATTGGGATATTCCCATAACAGTCGAAAATACAACATTGCATTTCCTGGTAATGCACCCTACTCCGCCGGTATTTGATGGTCCCGAAGACCGCAACGGTCGCCGCAACCACGATGAAATTCGTTTGTTTGCAGACTATATCGACCCGCAACTCTCGACATGGATTATTGATGACCAGGGACAATCAGGTGGTTTACAGGAGAGCAGCCTTTTCGTTATTGCCGGTGATCTGAATGCTGATCCGGCTGACGGCGACAGTAGTTACAAGGCCATAGACCAGTTAACCCAGCACCCACGAATCAACGCCAGCTGCGTCCCGCAAAGCAAAGGTGCTGTACATGACAATCAGCAACAGGCAGGTATGAATCTCTCTCACCAGGGAAATCCAGCTGCAGATACCGGAAAGTTCAATCCAAAATATGTGGGAAATTTACGCCTGGATTATCTCCTACCTGCGCGTCAGGTGACCGTGAAGGACTGCGGGGTTTTTTGGCCGGCACCGGGTCAGTCGGGTGCAGAATGGATTGATGCCAGTGACCATCACCTGGTATGGATGGATATCAGCCTCTAATCATGGATACCAAATTCTTCATTCCTTAAATTATGGATCTGGTCACGGATATTCGCGGCCTCTTCAAACTCCAGGTTTTCGGCATGCTGGTACATTTTCTCTTCCAGTTCAGCCACCGCTTTGGCTAACTGCTTCGGATCATTAAGATCATAATCAATCTGTGATTCCGCAACTCTGCGTTGCTCACGCTTCCAGTCATCTTCAGCATGGGCACTTTCCATAATGTCATCAACTTTTTTGATAATCGAGGTTGGTGTGATCCCATGTTCCAGGTTGAACTCAACCTGCTTGGCCCGGCGCCTGTCAGTTTCTGCTATCGCCCGCTGCATTGAGCCGGTGATTTTATCCGCATAAAGAATGGCCTTACCTTTAATGTTTCGGGCCACCCTGCCGATGGTCTGGATCAGGGCAGACTCCGAGCGCAGGAAGCCTTCTTTATCTGCATCCAGAATGGCTACCAGCGAGACTTCCGGCATGTCCAGCCCTTCGCGCAGCAGATTGATACCGATGAGTACATCAAATACACCCCTCCGCAGATCGCGGATAATCTCGACCCGCTCGACAGTATCAATATCCGAATGCAGGTAACGCACCCGCACACCATGCTCGCCGAGGTATTCGGTCAGGTCCTCGGCCATGCGCTTGGTCAGCGTTGTGACTAATATCCGTTCACCCTGGGGTGCCCGTTTATTAATTTCAGAAAGCAGGTCATCTACCTGGGTACCTATCGGACGAATTTCGATTTCCGGATCAATCAGCCCGGTAGGTCGCACCACCTGTTCCACAATATGCTCACCGGAGAGTTCTATTTCATAGGGCCTGGGTGTTGCTGAGACATAAATAGCCTGGGGTGCCCGGTCGACCCATTCTTCAAACTTCAGCGGTCGGTTATCCAGTGCCGAAGGCAGGCGAAAACCATACATCACCAGGTTTTCCTTGCGTGAACGATCGCCTTTATACATCCCGCCTATCTGCGGTACCGCCACATGGCTTTCATCAATGACCAGCAGGGCATCATCGGCGAGATAATCGTACAGGGTGGGCGGGGCTTCACCGGGGGCCCTGCCGGTCAGGTGCCGGGAGTAGTTTTCGATGCCGTTGCAGTAACCCAGTTCCATCATCATTTCCAGGTCATAGCGGGTACGCTGTTCCAGTCGCTGCAACTCTACCAGTTTATTCAGTTCGCGCAATTGCTCAAGGCGTATATCCAGCTCCTCTGCAATCGTCTGGGTTGCATCAAGAACGACCTGGCGCGGGGTGACATAATGGGATTTCGGATAGATGGTGATGGAGTCAATGCGCTCGATTACTTCACCAGTCAGCGGATCAAATACAGAAACTTTCTCAACAACATTATCAAACAGTTCAACCCGGATGGCGTGGGTCTCTTCATCGCCCGGGAAAATATCAATCACATCACCACGAACCCGGTAGGTGCCCCGGCGCAGTTCAAAATCATTGCGGGCATATTGCATTTCAGCCAGCAATCGCAGCGCCTGGCGCTGCTCAAGTTTTGCGCCGCGCTCCAGCTTCAGCACCATGCTTAAATACTGGGTAGGATCTCCCAGTCCGTAAATAGCCGATACTGTTGCTACTATGATGACATCCCGGCGCTCCAGCAGTGAGCGGGTGGCGGATAAACGCATCTGCTCAATATGCTCATTAATTGAGGCGTCTTTTTCAATATAGGTATCACTGGAGGGTACATACGCTTCCGGCTGGTAATAATCGTAATAAGATACGAAATACTCCACCGCATTCCTGGGGAAATAGCTTTTAAATTCGCCGTAAAGCTGGGCTGCCAGGGTTTTATTCGGTGCCATCACCAATGTCGGTCGCTGGACCTGTTCAATCACATTGGCAATAGTGTAGGTTTTCCCCGAACCGGTCACACCCAGCAAGGTTTGATGTTTTACGCCTGAATTCAGGCCCGCGGTTAAACCCTTGATCGCTTCAGGCTGATCACCTGCAGGTTTATATTTCGAGACCAGCTCGAATGGGCGCTTCATGACTGGCATCAGCTGTCAGGCAGTCCTAAAGTTGGGCCTGGATCCAGCTGACTATCTGTGCCGATTGCATGGCACCTGCCTTTCGCGCAATTTCCTTGCCGTTACGAAACAGCATTAAGGTAGGAATGCTGCGAATACCGAATTTCCCGCCTATAGCCTGCTCCTGTTCAGTATTCAGCTTGGCAAAACGAACCCGTGGTTCAAGTTTTCCTGCCGCTTCGCTGTACCAGGGCGCCATCATCTTGCAGGGGCCGCACCAGGGCGCCCAGAAATCAACCACCACAGGAATATCATTGCGATTTATATGCTGCATAAAATTACCCGCATTCAGGTCAATCGGTTTACCCGGAAACATCGGCTTACTGCATTTCCCACAAGCTGGATCGGCTGTCATTTTCTCCGCAGGAATTCTATTTATAGTGTTACAGGAAGGACAAACCACGTGTACAGGCTGGGTCATGAGAAATCTCCTAATATTGTCAATCTTTTTCAAGGTAATTTATGATCTTCGACAGACAAATACTACCAGAAGTTGCTAAACTTAATGTCATTAATCAACCATGATTTCAGTATTCTTTTAAGCTTTAAATAGTATTAACCGGACAACACAAATTTACACATTTTTATAAAAGACCAAATATTATGAGCATACTTACTTCACATCGCGTATCCCAGGTTAAACCTTCGGCAACCCTTGCGGTTGCCGCTAAAGCAGCAGAATTAAAAGCCCAGGGAAAAGACATTATTTCACTGGGAACCGGCGAGCCTGACTTCGATACTCCCGAGCACATTAAACAGGCAGCCTGTGATGCGATTGCCCGTGGAGACACTAAATATACGGCTGTCGGTGGTACGCCAGAACTGCGCCAGGCAGTGGTGGATAAATTTGAGCGTGAAAACGGGCTCAAATACAATATTAATGAGATCCTCATCTCAGCCGGCGCCAAACAATGTCTGTACAACCTGATGCAGGCCATTATCAATAGCGGTGATGAGGTGATTATCCCAGCACCCTACTGGGTTTCTTATCCGGATATGGTAAAGCTGGCAGATGGCTTCCCTGTCATCATTAACACCACACGCGAGCAGGATTTCAAAATCAATGCCCGGCAACTTGAAACGGCCATTACTGACAGCACCCGCCTGATAATCATCAACTCACCCAGCAATCCTACCGGTAAGGCATACAGCCGCAGCGAACTGCTAGCACTGGGTGAAGTGCTTCGACAGCACCCGCGTATAGCCGTTGTCACTGATGACATTTATGAACATATATACTGGGGCGAAGGTGAATTCCTGACTTTACTGAATGTCTGCCCGGACCTGCGCGAGCAGGTGATTACCTTGAATGGGGTTTCCAAGGCTTATTCCATGACTGGCTGGCGTATTGGCTATGCGGCAGGACCCGAACACATTATCAAGGAAATGCGTAAAGTCCAGAGCCAGAGCACTTCCAACCCCTGTTCAATCTCCCAGGCTGCCGCCGTTGCCGCCCTGAATGGCCCCCAGGACTATATTTCAATGATGCGGGAAGCATTCAAGAGCCGCCATGACCGGGTTATACCTGCACTGAATAAGCTGCCCAGTGTCAGCTGTGATCCGGCAGATGGTGCCTTCTATGCACTACCCTCCTTTATTGAAGCCATCGAAAAGATGCCAGGCATCCGTGATGATGTCGAACTGGCTGAGTGGCTGCTGGAAAACGCCGGAGTTGCTATGGTTCCAGGCACCGCTTTTGGTGCCCCGGGATACCTGCGCCTTTCCTATGCTACCAGTATGGAGAATCTGGATGAAGCTATAAAGCGTATAGATACTGCATTAAAATCGGCTTTTTAGGATATCAAGCTCCCGATGCGTTAGCCAGCTCAATCCAGACACTCACATTGGTAGGGTGGGCATTTATGCCCACGCGCATACTTTTGGTTACTGCTGTTTAACTTTATCTGTGAATAAATATATAACACGTGGGCATTTATGCCCACCCTACTCGATGCTGTATTTGCTCAGCTGACTACCGACACGAAAAGCAGTATTTTACTCACGTACTCTCAAGTACTCTACCGATTGTGGACGCTATGCATGGGCCCCAAAATAGCCTATGACAGAATTTTACCGAAACAAGAATTTTACTGGCTTCACCCTGCTGGAACTCATGGTCACCATCAGCATCCTTGCCATCAGCTTAAGTCTGGCGGTACCAGCAATGGGGGATTTCATCCAGAATCAACGTCTGCGCAGTGACAGCGGACGTTTGTTTATGGACCTGTTATACGCCCGATCAATGGCAATTAACCAGGGGCAGCAGATTATCATCTGCCCCTCCAATAGTGGTAGCGAATGCAGTGATGAACCCACCTGGGAACTGGGATGGCTGCTTTTTATAGATACCAATAATGATAGGGAATACCAGCCGACTGAACAACGCCTGCGGGTTTCAGCGGCAATGGAAACCCTGTCGGCCCATTCTTCGATCTACCGTCGAAAAATCCGCTTCTTCCCCGATGGTAGTGCCGCAGGTTCGGCTGCAACAATTACAATTTGTGACCCTCGGGGGGAAAAATTTGCCCGTGCGCTGGTCATAGCCAACAGCGGCCGAGTTCGTCAGGTACGACAATCTGATCAAGGTATTGAGCTAGTTTGTAGCTGATTTATTAAAATGACTGATAAATACCGCATTTGGGCTTGACGCGATGCCCTGAAACGGGGACAATATCGCGCCTTGAAGAGAGTTCGTAAAAGTTTTCTTTTTCAAGTATTCCCCAGTAGCTCAGCTGGTTAGAGCGGGTGACTGTTAATCACTAGGTCGGCAGTTCGAATCTGTCCTGGGGAGCCAAATTAGTAATACAGAACAGGGACTTAGCATGATTGCTTCGTCCCTGTTTTTATTTGTGTTGCCGATTGGATAACAAACTGGATAACAGCAAAAATTTACTAACAAGTGAACTATTCTGACCAAAATTTGCCCAATTCTCATTAGTAAGCTATTAAGCTATACTATAAGACTTATAGTTTATTACAGAACGGGGGATCAATGCTTAGTTTAGTTCCAATAGATATTGTTACAATTGATGATCTTAAAAATCAGTGGGTTAAGCAATTAGACAACATTGGTGATGATTCTGATTTAACTACGTATTTAGCCAGTCAATATATGCACCTAATAGACTGGCATGTCAAATTGTGCGATGATGACAGTTGTAAGGATGTTTATATCTATAAAGCTGAAGATGGTCGATTAAGAGCAATTGCCGAAATTCTCGATTCTTCTCGATCTAAGGATCCATCGGTTAAGCTTCTAGATATACACATAGAGCCGGACTTGAATAGTCAATTTCCAGATCAGCTTGATTTTAAATTTATGATGGACCTAGCAGAAGTTTTTGGAGCGGTACTTGCGCTTGCTTCTCGGATGGCATTTGATAATGGTACAAATAAATTAAAAATATACGGTCGAACTGAACAGATGCAAAGCCTCTTTGGTGCGTTGGTGTCGCAGGCAGATGAATTTGACTTTAACATGTACTTACAAGGAAAGTGGCTTATCATGGAAACGGGAGAAGGAAAATGAATGATTTGAAATTAATAAATCTAAAAAATAGTTTGAGGAATGCTTTTTTCGAAATACTAAACAAAAAGTCGGTCGAAGAGTTACGCAAACTAGATTGGACTTCCTTAAATCCTGACTTTTACATTGAACAAGACGAAAACAATAATAAAAAAGTAGCATAACAAAAATCAAATTACTGAAAGACCTGCAAAAGCAGGTCTTTTTTTATGGGCTCAATAAAAAACCGGCCCCTAAAGACCGGCTCTGCTCCCCTTGCTGGCGAAATCCCTTAACCAGCAAATAAGTACCGGGTTTTATCGCCAGGCCCCGGCAGGCCTGTGGATGGCTAAACCATGAGAACTAGCCGCGATTCTTATGCTCCAATATCACCACTTGCCCGGATTGTCAGACTGGATTCAGGCGAACCTGTATCAGCAATTACCACCCTGAAAGTTACACCCGTGGGCATAGGAATCAAGGTGGCAAAGTTATCGCCGAATAGTCCAACGGCATAGCCTTTTTCATCGGTCAAATTCTGGTAATTACTACCGTCATCCGATACCTGTAAGCGTACCGTGGCACTGCTCCAGCTGCCCCAGCCCCGTAACAGAATCATCTCTGCTCCTGCATTGCCTGGTACTGCTAGTACCCGGCTAATGGGGCTGGTGCCGTTACCAGCGTGGTCTAAAAAGAGCGTTCTAGTCGGCATTAGCTAACAGTCGATTTAACAAAGCTCTCAGGGTGTCTAACTCCAAAATCTATGGGTAAGATCGCTCTGAATACCGTTGATCCTGAACTAAAGTTAGTGGATTTATCCACTTCCAGGCTGATTGATCCCCAGGTTGTCACAATCAATTCGTGCCAGTTACCAAACAAGATCGTGTTGGCTGGCATGAAAGTCGTGGGCTTCAGCGGATAACCGTTCATCAGGCCGTTCGGATCAGTCAAAAACAGACTGTCACCAGATACTTTCACGGTTTGCTTGCTGCTCTTGAATGTCGCGGCATCCGTCAATGCAACGAGATTTCCCTTCAATGATTTATTGGTAATCATCAGCCGTTCCATTTCCAGCACATCATCCCAGGTCAGGGTTGAAGGGCTGTCCGTCCAGGTGTCGGTCAAGATCCCGGAGGTGTTTAGAACACCCGTGGGCTGGCTGCTTGAACCACTACCTTGCAGGGCCGCCAGGTCTACCGCTTCGGCAATCGTTGCCATCAGGTCACGCCGTAGAATGTTGTCAATCCCGCCACCGGTTTGCAGCATCATTTTGTAGCTGACTTTCGTCAATCCAGCGCAGAATTTAGGCCGTTGCTGTAATGCGGTAAAGATCGGGGTGCTTTCGGTGATTGTGTCGTCACCATCGGCACCGAACCAATACGCTGTACTGCCTGCTGATTTTTTCGGGATGTCCAGATCACCTACCGCCGTAATCACGGTAGGATCTAAACCCAGAATCAGGGATTCCTCCCGCAGCACGTCGATAAGGTCACGATGCAAGGTGGTTTCAACCAGTTCATGGCCTCCTAGGTCTGGACTGTTTGGCCCGTATTGAACCTCTTTCACATTCAAAGGAATCTGTATGGCCCCGGGTCGGCTAATACCGCTTTTCTGGCTGAGTTCCTGATCCATTTCGGCCTCGAATCCATCCAGCGTGTGATTGCGCGGATCGGACAATGCCAGCATCACTTTTGACAAGTTATAAACCGGTGCGCCTTTGGTGTGAATAAATGGGCCTTCTTCGCCCCTTTGCTCCAGGTTGATAACCCGATCAATCAGACTGCTGTTTTTTTCTTCCAGCTTTGTAATGCTGGCACCGATTGCCTCATCTCGTTCGGCAAGTGCTGTTTCTAATTCACTCATTTCGTTCTCCAATTATTTGCGCTGGCTCGAATGTCATCCAGCATTTGATTGTGTTCGGCCTGTTTGCCTTTGTAGGCGTTCCAACCACCCATTGATAGCTTTTTAGCTTCCCGGGCTGATAGGCCATATTCTTTCCGTAGTAGGTTTTCAAAGTCCCGAATAGATCCCAGGGACTTAACCGCTGTGATCTTTGCGCTAGGATTGGACGGCAGCCCAACCAGGCTGATTTCAGCCAGTTGAATATCTGATAAGAGTTGTCCACCCTTTACCGGGGTGCGTGTCGCGTTGCCAAAACCGATGGATAGTGCCAGCGCACCATCCTGGGCCAGCTCGAACGCATCCGCAGCCTTTTGGACTTTCATCGACAATTTACCCTCGACAAACAGGCCATGATCATCTTCAAAGATGTTTAGCCAGCGGCCTAAAGGATTCGACTGGTCATGCCCCCAAAGTAGTGCAGGCAGTGTTCCAGCTTCATCGTGGGTAGCCAGTGACCGGCTAAAGGCACCCGGCGCGATAATATCGCCGTGGGCATCAGGATCGCCGTTAAAAGTGGCTCCATAGCCTTCGATAATCCCGAATTTACCCGGGGCTTTGGCTTGTAAATTTATGCGTAGTTTTTTCACGCGGAAACCTCACAGCAAGTT
>JADFVZ010000024.1 GCA_015222805.1 Pseudomonadota bacterium | reverse complement strand
TTTATAAACATTTTATAGCATACTTTTATTCAGGCAGGCACTATGGTTGTACGCTATCAAGATATTTATAATTACAGGAATTGTATTTATGCTCCGCACAACACTGGTTTTTTTTACCCTTCTCGCCTTTCACAGCGTTAATGCAGCTGACTATGATGTACTGATACGAAACGGTTTTGTTTATGACGGTACCGGTGCACCCGCGTATAAGGCTGATGTGGCAATTAAAGCTGATCAGATTACAGCGATCGGCAATTTTCCTGAAAGTACTGCAGATATGGAAATAGATGCTTCGGGTCTGGCTGTCGCTCCCGGGTTTTTTAATCTACTCAGCCATGCCCATTTTTCATTGCTTAAAGATGGCAGGGCAATGAGCGATGTACTACAGGGAGTGACTCTTGAAGTCCTCAGCGAAATATCAATCAGTCCGGTAACCACTGCAACAGCTGCCATGCTTGCCAGTCTGTTTGATGAGGAAGAAGTTGAGGTCAACTGGTCCAGCCTTGGTGAATATCTCGAAATCGTGGAAGCAAGCGGGGTAGCACCAAATTTTGCTACCTTTGTATCTGCTGCTACGGTACGCACAAATGTTCTCGGTATGGATGATATTGCCCCCACTCCTGCCCAATTAAAAGAAATGAAAACACAGGTTGACCAGGCTATGCAGGATGGTGCCCTGGGCCTGACTTCAGCGCTGATTTATGCACCGGGTACATATGCCGAGACCGAAGAACTGATCGAACTGGCAAAGGTTGCCGGCAGCCATGGGGGTATTTATACCGCGCATATTCGCAGTGAAGGTAATCAATTTATTGAAGCCCTGGATGAAACATTGCGTATCGGTCGCGAAGCAAAATTGCCGGTGAAGATTCACCACCTGAAAGCCGGGGGTCAGCCTAACTGGCAGAAAATGGATATCGCCATCGGCAAAATTGAAGCCTTGCGTAAGGAAGGTATTCCAGTAACAGCTGATATGTATACCTATGTCGCCGGAGCGACAGGTCTCGATGCATCAATACCAACCTGGGTCCAGGCCGGAGGTTATGACAGGTGGGCTGAGCGCCTACAGAATCCGGAAATCCGCGCGCGGGTAAAAGCTGAGATGGCAACCAATGCCCTGGATTGGGAAAACCTGGGCTACTTTGCCGGGCCCGAAGGTATGTTGTTTATTGGATTTAAAAATGACAAGCTTAAAAAATATATAGGCAAAACCCTGGCACAAGTCGCAACCCTTCGCGAACAGGATCCACTGGACACCATCATCGATCTGGTCATTGAGGATGGTTCACGCGTGGAAACTGTTTATTTCCTGATGTCTGAAGATAACCTCAAAAAACAGATTCGCCAACCATGGGTAATGTTCGGCTCCGATGCACACGCACCGGCAGCTGAGGGCAAAGAACTTGAAGCTGCGGTACACCCGCGCACTTACGGCAATATAGCGCGACTGCTTGGCAAGTACGTGCGTGATGAGAAAGTGATAAGCCTGGAAGAGGCTGTCCGCAGGCTAACACTATTGCCTGCAGAAACCCTGAACATACAAGGACGCGGCCGTCTAATTCCTGGATTCTATGCAGATATTACAATTTTTGATCCCAACAAGATCCAGGATCATGCGACTTTTGGAGATTCACATAAATATGCTACCGGGGTCAAATATGTGTTGGTTAATGGCGTACTGATTGTATCAGGTGGCAAGCATACAGGTGCTACACCAGGGCGGGCAGTGCGTGGACCCGGCTGGGTACAGGAATAAACCGGACATGCCCGGGCGTCAGCTTACGAGTAGTTTTCTATCATCCGGTTATTTTTTTACTAAATTATGGAATAAAGCTGAAGCTGGTGCGTATATAGACTGAACCCCAATGAAAAAGAACGATATGAAACAGCAGTTATTGCAACTTGGTAATGGTGCACACGCGCTGGCAACCCAAATACTCGGCAATACCGATGATGCAGCCGATGCGGTACATGATGCATTTGCCAGGGTGCTGAGTAAACCGGATGCCTATGATGCCCGTACCGGTGGGTTGAAACCGTGGTTTTTGCGTGTGGTTCGCAACGGCTGCATAGACCAGATCAGGCGTCGCCGGCCAGCTGATAACGCAGTTGATGAACTGCAGGACCAGGCCCCGGGTCCGGATGTTGTGGTTGAAGTTGCACAACGTGACCGGGCATTACAAAATGCGTTGGCGAAGTTGTCAGCCGGGCAGCGTGAGATTATTGTTTTACGGGATTATATGGACCTGAGCTATGCAGAAATCGCAGATGTCCAGGAAATTGCCCAGGGGACTGTGATGTCCCGACTACACCGGGCACGGATGGCTTTGAAAGAGGAATTGACCCGCCATGACTAAGCAACGACAGGTAGATCAGCACATAGGTGAATTGCTTTCGGGACTGCTTGATGGTGAATTGACCCAGCAGCAGCGTCAGATGGTAAAGCTACACTGTGAAGGTTGTGCTGAATGTAGTGAAAACCTGGAAAGCCTGCGGGTACTGCGAAAGCGTATCGGCGATGCTGCCCTTAGCGAAGTAGGTGAAGATAAATGGAGAGAGCATATGAATGATAAAAGAGTAGAGACTCCCCGCAGCATAGGCTGGATTTTATTTATCGGTGGTTTGCTGGTAGTTGCAGGTATCGCAGTGTCTGCTTTCCTTTTTAGTGATGAGATCCATATCGGTATGAAATTTCTCATAATTGCAATTTATGGTGGTCTGGCTACATTGCTGTATTCAGTACTGCGGCAACGGCTGATTGAACGTAAAACAGACAAATACAAAGACGTGGAGATTTAAAATGTTACTAGTAACCAGCGAAACAGTCGCAAATCATAAAATTGTAAAAACACTCGGACTAGTACGCGGTAATACTGTACGCGCCCGCCATGTGGGCAAGGATATTATGGCCGGCTTTAGAAATATCGTCGGCGGTGAGATCCATGAATACACCAAACTAATGGCAGAGAGCCGCGAGCACACTATTGACAGAATGGTGGCTGATGCTGAAAGATTAGGTGCCAATGCGATAATTACCACCCGCTTTACTACATCGGTCATTGTTGGTGGTGCAGCAGAATTATTGGCGACGGGGACGGCGGTATTAATAGAAGCAGAGTAGGTAGATTTTTAGATTTAGATAACAGCAGGCGCCACAGGCACCTGCTGTTGCAGGTTTACTTAACCAGGTGAATGGCAACTCGAGCTACCGGGTTTCTCCAGTCATATTTATCAGTGCTCAAATCCGCATTGCCGTGGATCCCATTACCGATATAAACATAGCCTTCCGCCTGCCCTTCAGAAAAGGGTTCGCCGCCACAGGTCGGGCCGGGAATATTGGCGCATAACTCATCATTTTTTTCGGTACCGGCATCGTAGGCGCTGGCATAATAGATTTTTCCGGATTTAGGTAACCGCATGGAGTTGATCGCAACGATGGTGTCGTTGGTTGGCAGCAACATACCTGCCAGGCTGATACGGTTATGACTATTATCGGCTTCAATCATAAAACTAACAGTTTCACCGGGTCCTTGAAGGCCGGATGTGGTGGCAGTTTCGAATACATTGTCCGGATTATCCAGCAACATCATTTCAAGCGGGCCAGTGTCGCCACCTTCTGCGAGATCAGCCAGAGCGTCACTTGCAGGCTGTCCCAACTTAAAAAATACTACTGAACTATTGTGGGTGGCAGCTAGAAAAGGGGTGAAATTTAAACCTTTGCTGAGGTTTGTTACAGTAACTTCATAAGTTCGTGCACCATTATGGGCGCCCCAGGCCGCGCTGCTTATGAGTAGGCTGGCTGCCAGTAGAGTGATTAGTTTTTTCATTTGTATGCTCCGTTTATCAGGTTGTAGGGTCATCAGCAGTATCTCAACTGATGATGCAACACATTATGCGCAGCGAAAATCACGCAATGATCACGTGGAAAATAAAAATAATAGTTAATTATATTATCCTAAGCTAATGAATATGCTGAATATTTACCTAAGGCTTATAATGCCTGTGATACTTTCGTTAGAAATCAGGTCTATCTTGGTAGTCATTAATTACCCGAGGCTGGAAAGTTGAAAAAACACCATGTACTGGTAATCGAAGATGAGTACGATATTGCACAGTTAATTCGTTTACACCTGAATGATATTGACTGTGAGGTCACCATCGCCCGCAATGGGCATGAAGGCATGCGCCTGGTGTTCGCACAAGCGTGGGACCTGGTGATGCTGGACCTGCGATTGCCGGGGCCGGATGGCTTGAGTATTTGCCGGGCCATAAGGCGTGATCAGGTGTATACCCCCATCTTGATGCTGACGTCTAAATCATCGGAGCTGGATCGGGTGCTTGGGCTTGAACTGGGCGCCGATGATTATGTCACCAAGCCATTCAGTGTTTCGGAATTAATGGCCCGGGTGAAGGCAATTTTCCGCCGGGTGGAGTCTTTGGGTAAACGTTATTCCAGCGACACTGAAACGATCGCCTTCGGCCCGTTGGTCATTGATGCTGCAGGCCGTGAAGTATCCATGCTGGGTCAACCGATTACATTAACTGCGCGCGAATTCGATTTGCTGTTGCATTTTGTGCGTCATCCCGGCCAGGTTTTTTCCCGTGCACATTTGCTTGATAGTGTCTGGGGTTACGGCCACGAAGGTTATGAACACACCGTTAATTCACACATTAATCGTCTGCGTGCCAAGATTGAGAAAAACCCTTCCCAGCCTGAATATATCGTGACGGTATGGGGCGTGGGCTACAAACTGGATGCGCGTTCGCAGGATATCAGTGCTGGAACTGCCCCGCAGAATAATGTCCGGGCACTGTACCCATGAATACCCTGTTTTCAAAATTATCCCTGGCGCTACTTGCAATCGTGGTACTTACCGGTAGTGCATTTTTCGTAGTGGAACGTTACAGTACCCAAAATTACTACGAAGAAATAACCCAGCGGCTGAATGCTTCGATTGCCATGTATGTCACCGGTGAACGGCAACTGATTGAAGACGGCGTTGTAAATTCCGATGCCCTGTCACTGTTGGCCCAGCAGGCAATGATCATTAATCCGACGGTTGAGATATACCTGCTCGATAAACAGGGGAAAATCCTTGGCCATGCACTGCCGCCAGAGTCGATACAGACAGATTATGTCAGTCTTAACCCTCTGCTTGAATTGATTGCAGGCGATGCGCAGATGCCGTTACGCGGTACCGATCCGCGTAACAGCGAACGTGAAAAGGTTTTTTCCGCCCACCCGGTAATGTATCAAGATCAGCTGCAGGGCTATCTGTACGCAGTGCTCGGTGGTAAGAAATACGATGAACTGGCAGATAGCATTCGTGGCAGTTATGTACAGCAGGTCAGCCTGGGGGCATTACTGGCCATTGTAGTAGCTGCTTTTTTTGTGGGGTTGCTGGTGTTCAGGCTAATGACCCGGCGATTGTCGCGCCTGACCAGCGATGTACGCCGGTTTACCGATGCCGACTTTGACCTCGAGGTTATAGCCGCCCTGGATAATCTTGAAACAACACCGACTGTAACGGATGACGAAATCAGCCAGCTGCGCCAGGCTTTCGGACGCATGGCTAATAAGATCCGCGAGCAGTTTAAAAATCTCAAAGAGACCGATCGCCTGCGGCGTGAACTGGTGACCAATGTCTCACACGATTTGCGCACCCCACTGGCTTCTATGCACGGTTATGTGGATACCCTGTTAATCAAGAATGACAGCCTCAGTGCTGAGGAACGATTACATTACCTGCAAATCACCCGTAAACATACCCGGCGTCTTGAGCAACTGATTGGCGACCTGTTCGACCTTTCACGGCTGGAGTCACACAGCATTCATCCGCAGCTGGAACATTTCTCCCTGGCTGAACTGCTACAGGATGTTACCCAGGAGTTTGAGCTTGAGGCGCAGGAGAAAAAAATCAGCTTTAAAATGCAGGGCGGACAGTCTGAATCTATGGTTTATGCCGATATCGGCTTGATCCAGCGGGTGCTGGAAAACCTGATTCGCAACGCCCTTAAATACACCCCTGCAGAGGGTGAAATTAGTGTTGGTTTAAACCCGCAAGCTGATTGTGTCGGTGTCGTGGTAGCTGATACCGGCTGCGGCATTGCCGAGGTTGACCTGGAGCGGGTTTTTGATCGCTATTATTATATTGACCAGGGTGAGGATAATAATTCTGATTCAACCGGACTCGGTCTTGCCATTGTAAGTAAAATCCTGGATTTGCACGGTAGCCGTATTACTGTCAGTAGCGTAGTTAATGAAGGTACGCGTTTTGAATTTGATTTGCCAACGCAAGAGGCGGCCTGATAAGCAAATTAAGCAGGTTGCTATAGCTAAAACACCCGCCAGGCTCGGGGGAATACTGTTACAGGCCGTCGCATCAAATCGACAATAATGCCTCGGCTTACCCCAGCCGGTACCGCAGTAGTCATTGATCCGGACCCGGACTGGTTTATGCCTGAATGATACGGGCTAAGGTTGCTGTCGCCTGGCCCAGGGCAATGCCGCCGTCATTGGCCGGGATTTTTGAGTGGCTGAGCAGCCGATAACCATCTGCTTCCAGTTGCCGTTTTACACACTCAAATAATATTCGATTCTGGAATACCCCGCCTGACAAGGCTACGGTATTGATATTACGGCTATCGCCTGTGTAACAAAGCTGATTAGTCATCGCACTAATTCCTGCCGCCAGGCCAAGGTGAAAACGGCTGGCAATAATTCCTGCGGGTGTTTTTTCCAGTAAATCCGAAAGCAGGGATTTCCACATGGCAGTCGGGTCAAGTAGAGGCAGTTGTGTATCCCCTGGCTTGCTAATAATCATGGGGTAGGCATTTTGTGCCTCAGAATCCAGCATCTTCGATGTAATAAGTGCTTCAAGTTCGATAGCTGCCTGGCCTTCATAAACAACTTGTTCACGGCAGATACCAATTGCACCGGCTACAGCATCAAACAGGCGTCCGGCGGATGATGCCAGTGGGCTGTTCAGCTGTTTCTCCAACATGGTATTTAATGTTGCCAACGGCTTTGTTTTGAAGAATGACAGTAATTCAAGACTACCAAAATTATCATTCAATTCCTGCCAGTCCATGGCTGCCAGCAGATGGCTGTATGTATTTCGCCAGGGTTCGCGCATGGCCTGGGATCCACCCAGCAGGGCGACCGGTTTAAAGCTGCCCAGGCGTTGTGATTCACAATAATTACTCAGCAGGAACTCACCACCCCAAAGCGTGCCGTCATCGCCAAAGCCCAGTCCATCCAGTGCAATACCCAGGACTTCGCCACCATCCAGGGGCCATTC
>JADFVZ010000131.1 GCA_015222805.1 Pseudomonadota bacterium | reverse complement strand
TTCCTGAAGCCTTTGATCAATTATGTGATTGATGATGGGGCCAGTGAATGGATCAGTGCTGCGAACGAGGGTGACGCTGTAGCTATTGCCAGTGGTGCCGCACTTGCGGGTCGCCGGGCGGTTGCAATTATGCAAAATTCCGGCCTGGGCAATGCGGTCAGTCCATTAACCTCGTTAAATCGGGTATTTAACCTGCCCATATTATTAATAGTTACCTGGCGTGGGGCACCTGGTTTAAGTGATGAACCCCAACATGAGTT
This sequence comes from Pseudomonadota bacterium, assembly GCA_015222805.1. Classification (GTDB taxonomy): domain Bacteria; phylum Pseudomonadota; class Gammaproteobacteria; order Xanthomonadales; family SZUA-36; genus SZUA-51. Next base: position 6,113 of record JADFVZ010000131.1, on the reverse strand, counting down.
GATGGGCAAAATCACCCCGAAAATGCTGGATACCATGGATATTCCATGGCGCTTATTCCCACAGGAAGAAGCTGATGTAGCAGCGATCCTGGAGGAAGCCTGTAAAGTAATGGATAGCAGTGGTCGGCCCTTTGCCCTGATTATGGAAAAAGGCAGTGTGGCTCCCTGGAAGCTTAAAAGTGACAGCATTCCAGAGCGTTGCAGTGAATCCCTCAGTTATAGGGAAAGCCCGCTCAAAGCCACTCCGACACGCCAGCAGGTACTGGCTGAGATCCAGGCCGCCAGCGCTGGTCTGAACAGTGTAATTATTGCCAGTACCGGCTTTTCCGGTAGGGAACTGTTTACCCTTGAGGACCTCCCCAATCAACTGTATATGGTGGGTTCCATGGGTTGCGCATCTTCTTTTGCCCTGGGCCTGGCGATGAGTCGCCCTGATCTGCAGGTAATCATTGCAGATGGTGATGGTGCGGCACTGATGCGGATGGGAAATTTCAGCACACTGGGCAGTTATGGGGGTGAAAACCTGCATCATATACTGTTGGATAATGGGGTGCACGAATCCACCGGCGGACAGGCAACGGTTGCTACCAATGTGGAATTTGCTGAAATTGCTGTCGCCTGTGGATACCGGTCGGTAGCAACTGGCAATGACCTGCATTTGATAAATTCGGCGATCAGCTCTGCTGGCCCGAATTTCCTGCATGTAAAAACCAGCCGTGGTGTACCGGAAAACCTGCCAAGACCCGATATTACCCCGGCTGAAGTTAAAAAACGTTTGATGAATGCTATTGGTGCGTCAGCCCCATGGACTGATATCACTTAATTACTTCCTGAGGGAACACTATGCGAACGATCCTCTTAAACCCCGGTCCCGTGACCTTATCAGATGCTGTGTGTAATGCGCTCCCCGGCCCTGACCTTTGCCATCGTGAACCCGAATTTTTTGATATGCAGGACAGGGTGAGGGAAAAACTGTTGGCGGTGTATGATCTCGATCCTGCACACTGGGCCACAGTCCTGCTCTCCGGTTCCGGTACAGCTGCTATGGAAGCAATGATTTCCTCACTGGTTCCCGAAGATGGCAAACTGCTGGTGATTGAAAATGGCGTCTACGGTGAGCGTTTAAGTCGTATTGCCGAAATTCACGGGATAGATTTTGAAGCCCTGAATTATGCCTGGGGAGAAAAAATCGACCCGGATATTGTCGCGGATTTTTTTACTCAACACACAGATATTAGTCATCTGGCCGTAGTTCAGCATGAAACTACTACCGGTCGCCTGAATGATATTCCTGCCTTGCTGGCTGTTTGTAAAAAAGCCGGTGTGAGGATGTTGCTCGATGGTGTTAGTTCATTCGGCGCGGAAGCAATCGACTATACAGAATCGCTGGATGCAGTTGCGGCCACTGCGAATAAATGCCTGCATGGCATTCCCGGCCTGGCCTTTGTTATTGTGCGTCGTAGCGCACTTGAATATGCCCCTGAATTACCGCGTACCCTGTATTTAAACCTGCCACGTTATTGTGAATTGCAAGACCAGCATTCCGTGCCTTTCACTCCAGCTGTACCTGCATATACAGGCCTGGAAGCCGCGCTAGATGAGATGGCCGAGCAGGGTGGCTGGCGCTCACGCAGGAACCGTTATCGCCAGTTGTCCGGAATAGTTGAAAACAAGCTGGTTAAGATGGGGGTCGTTCCTTTGATGACCACAACAGAGTCATCCTGCGTACTACGCGCATGGCGCCTGCCATCGGGGATGACTTACCAGCAACTGCACGATAACTTGAAAGAAAATGGATTTATTATCTATGCGGGACAGGGCGGTTTCGCCGCGGAAATGTTCAGAATCTCAACCATGGGCGATATATCAGATGATGATATTAACCGATTAATACAGGCCCTTGAGCAAGCACTATCGTAGGGTGCTGTTAGCCCAGCTTCGCTGGGCGTAACGCACCATCAGGTGAATATTCATTCGAAGTGCGCTAACGGAAAACGTCGGTGCGTTCGCCAGCTTAACGCGCCCTACAAGATAAACAAGGCCCCGACTTTGTAAGTAAAACCACATCATTATTGATTACATCCAGGCTGGCACTCCAGTGAGTCGCCAGCCACTGAAACGTCCTAATCGAAAAAAAACAAACATGGGTTGGATCATTTGTATAGTGCCAGTTTGAAAACGCCTGCTGGTTGGTTACACGTTTGGTCATAATCCCAAGTTGCCCGCCGGGATTCAGGCAGGACCAGAGTCTATCCAGCTCCTCACCGGGGTGGTGCAGATGTTCAACTACTTCAGTAGCCGTAATAAAGTCATAATTCAATTCGAGCACGGACATGTCAGGCGCATAGAAAGGATCATAAATTTGCATGGTATGACCGGCCTCGGTAAACATAACTGACAGGGTTGGACCCGGGCCGGAACCAAAATCGAGGCCGTTACTCTGCGGCTTTAATCGCTGTGATAACGGCTTAAATATACGCCCGAGAAAATTGCGATAACCTGGGTCATCCGCAGAATTTTCATGCTGGTCATAGACAGCTTTTTCTTCTGCAGCAGTTAAATAATATTGGGGTGGTACAAATACCATAGAACAGTTTGTGCAGTGATAATATTCACGCGTGTCGTGATGGAAAAAATCATTATCGGTCGTCAGGCAAAGTGGGCAGCTATATTCTTTAATCAATATACTTCCACGATTGTGCACCATCAAATTTTCTTACCAGAATGTCCCTGATTAATTCATAGTCGAACATTCGACTGTTAATGGCAATACGCTCAGAGTCACATTTTTCAGTGGTTGTGTAATGAGTAGCACAGCCGCAGTTTGGGCAATGGTGGAAATCAATGCATTGATCTCCCCAGGCATACGTTTTTGTAGGTAGCTTTGCATGGGTGATATTCACTTCAGCGGGCTGGTAGTAAGCCCATTCTGCGCCCAGACGGTGGCAGACGGAACAGTTACATGAGGTAACCGTTTCTGGAAGGCTTTCTACTTTAAGTTTTATATTGCCGCAATGGCAGCTGGCTGTAAGCATGTTATAGAACCCCAATTATCGACGGTAAGCGCTTAAATATTTCCCTTCAAAAAATCGTTTGGCCCAATGAAACAGGCGACTTTTTGGCAGGATAATAGCGCGCTTGTGATCACGATAAACAAAAATGCCGTGTTTAAGTGTATCGATGATACAGATAAGTTCCCAACGGAAAGTAGCCTCAGCCTTTTCACCCTTTAATTCAGAAAGCAGGTTGGCAACGGCCGCTGCAGCCTGTAAATCCGCCATATGCGCTTGTTTGGGCGCCCATGCAGGCCCTGGGTAGCTGCCGGTATCACCAACCACATAAACTCTTTCACTGCTTTCAACTTTACAATGCTGGTCAGCTTTAAGCATCCCGCCATCACTCATCGGCAGCTTGCTTTCGGGTAGCCATGCAGGGCCTGTCATACCCGGCATAAAAACAATCATGTCGCTGTTAATTTCACCACCCTCGGTAATAACTTTGCCTGCTTCGAAACGTTTCGGTTTATACCCGAGGTGGGTTTCGATGCCACATTTGTTCATTTCTTTAAGTATGCCAGCTACGGCTTTTTCACCTAAACGAATACCGGGTTTTTCCATCGGATTAAAAAATACCAGCTTGAATTTATCCCGGCGGCCTTCTTTACGCAACTGGTTATCCAGTCCAAATAAAATTTCAAACAGGGGTCCGCCGCGTACTGCAGAGGGCTCTTTGGGGTTGCCGCTAAAGCCAAGGGCAATGGTGCCACCTTCCATGTTTTTAAGGCGGTCTCGTAGTCTTTCCGCTGCCTTGATGCCCTCACATATTAAAATAGCATGTTCGATACCCGGCAGTTTTTTAATGAAGCGCCCACCACTGGCAATAATCAGGCCATCATTTTCCATATCGCCATTATCTGTTTCCACAATGCGACCGTCATTTTTCAGGCCGGTTACAGATGCCGGATGGAAACGAACTTTATGATGTTTGAAAAATGCCTGCAAGTCGATACGTAAATCATCGCCTTTGCGTATACCTGATGGAATCCATATCAGGCTGGGCATGTAAATAAATTCAGCCCGGGGAGCAATCAGGGTAATTTCAACCTGTTTATCGCGTTTGCGTAACTCTTTAATTGAAGTAAGCGCACCAAAGCCGGCGCCGATCACAGTAATACGAGACATGTATATTCCTCAAATCTAATATAAGGATTATAGGACATTTAAGGAATAACCGGCAGGGCTGATTAATAGCGACAGATTATTTAGGTGCCAGGCCCATATCGTCAAGGCGGATTAATATTTCCATTTTCCGGGTTCTGGCAACTTCCTGCCAATGGATACCCTCTCGGGCACCAATAATAGCGTAAATCATATTTAGGCCGGGATTAATTTCGGCGGCTTTTAGTTTTGCATAAAGCTCGAATGGGTCAGTTTGCTGAAAATCTTCCACTGAGTGAACCCCGACCTTCGCCAGCATGGTTTCGCTTTTTTCACCAAATCCCTCTAAATAACGGAGATTTTTACGCATTGTTCGCTGTCTTCAGGACTAGCTTAAAGCCTTCATGGCTGGCTTTAAAGCCCAGGCTTTCATAGAAGCTGATGGCTTCCGGTCGTTGTTTATCAGAGGTTAATTGAACTATATTGCAGTCATTTTCCCTGGCTTGTTTTATGGCCCATTGGATCAACTGATTCCCTATACCTTTACCCCTCAACTCTCTATCTATGCGTACACCTTCAATCAGGCAGCGCCAGGAGCCGGTATGAGTTAGATAGGGGATAAAAGTTAACTGCAGCATTCCGACGACCTGCTGTTCAGACTGTGCGAGTATCAGTTGGTTATTTGGATCACTATCGATTTGTTTAAAGGCCTGTATGTATGCTTTGTTGAGAGGTGTAGATGAATCTTCCCTCTGTTTTCCAAGTCTGTCATCTGCCAGCATTTTAATCAGCAGAGGCAGGTCAGTTGCAGTTGCCTGGCGGAAAGATAATTTCACTCCAGTGTGCAAAATACCGGCTTTACGATTTCAGCATTGGCGCAGGGTTGAACGGATGTTTCAAAAACCATATGGGCTAATACCAGCGCGCTGTGTTTGTGCCGACGCTCATGTATCCATGATTGCCAACGGGAATGCCTACACTAAGGCCTACACCCACATTTCCAGAACAACCGGTAAGTGCCAGGCTTGCGAGGATCAGGGATGAAAACGCAATGGCCCGAATAGTTTTTTTAATGGTTGAATTACTACGCATTTATATTCTCCTTAATCACAGTGGCCATTTCTGCAGGACCAGTACCGCACCACTGGGATCAGATATCACTGCCATGCTGTTTTCCCGCATATCGGCAGAGGGTGCCAGGATTATTTTCCCGCCAAGAGACACAACCTTTGCAGTTGCTGCGACTGGATCAGCTACCGCGAAGTAAGTCAGCCAGGTTGGCGGGTAGTCGGCAAAAGGAGTCGTCAGTATTCCTGCTCGTTCTCTACTGCCCTGGTTTAGTTTTGTATATTGACCACCACGGCGATTGATAGACTGAGTCTGGTAACCTGCCAGCGTGGTATAGAAAGTTGCGGCTGCCTGGCTGTCTGAAGCCAGTAGTTCGTTCCAGACAACGCTACCTAATGCATTCTGTGCTGAATCATCCGGGTCGCCATGTTTGCTTCTGACCAACCCAATGACAGCCCCCTGCGGATCCTGGATGGCTGCAACCTTGCCAATATTTCCGAGTTCCCGCACGTCTACTATTACAGTACCGCCGGCTGCTCGAGTAGCTTCAACAGCCCTGGTAACATCAGCAACGGAGAGGTAGCCCAGCCAGCGGGAAACATTCTTTCCATCTGCGAGGTCACCCCGTTGAACCATGCCACCTATATAACGGCCGTTTGATTTTGCGAGGATGTAAGCACCGCCACCAGGGCGTTCAGTTTCCTCGAAGGTCCAGCCAAACAGTCCGGCATAAAAGCGGCGTGCTGCCGCGGTATCTTCTGTAACCAGGTCATGCCAGACAAATTTACCCAGTAAGGGTTCATCCGAAAGGGAAAATCCGGAGCTGGAAGGGCCGCCAACTGTACTGCATGCACTGAGGCTAAAAGCCAGTAGCAGTACTGTGATAGT
>JADFVZ010000130.1 GCA_015222805.1 Pseudomonadota bacterium | reverse complement strand
GATAGAATTTGAAGATAACCGTTATGTGGGTGTGCCGGATAATAATCTGCAGGTGTGAGGCAACTATACAAACCAGGTCCTATGCCGAACCAGTAATTTTCATAAAACCCTGTGAGAGCCGTACTCCAAATAGAAAATCGGCCCATTGATGTGGATAAGTCACGTCCAATAGTTCGTTCAATGGATGAGCTTGTATCAAGACCGAGCCACCCGGGTAAATAAATCAACAGTGTAAAAAGGCATATCCCTAGTGCTAATGAAATGCTGAGTGAGCGAATAAATATTATATTGAAATCATGGCCTGAGTTACGTTTGTTTTTATAGAACCATATACCTGTAGATAAAATTAATGCAATTAACAGTCCAAGACTACTTCCCCTCCCACCTGAGAAAAATAACAAACCCCACCAACAGCCAGCAGCTACGATGGATAATGTCCACAAGCTGTGTTTTTTGGGGTAAACCAGAGGGAGCAGGAAAATTAATGGTAGCAGCCAACTCTGGATTTGATTAAAAAACCGAGGATGCGCAAAATAGATATACATGCTGTGAGAGTTTGGCTGGAGACCCGAAGCCCAGTGGGTGATAAAACCTATTAATTCAATAAAACTGCTCAGAAAAACAAGAAGAACTATACCCGATGCCACCAGTCGCATGACTTGTTTGGGGTTGAGTAAATAACTTGAAGTTATAACGAGCCCTGCAGTCAGCATGCTTAAATGGTTTGCAACATCAGCTAAGGCAGGAAGCGGGTAGCTGGATCGTAAAGCTGAAACGGTACCGAGTGCGAAAAAACTCGGGATAGCAATTTGTATAATACGGGGCAATGATTGCCAACACTGATATAAACGCTTTCTAATATCGACAAAGAAAAGCCCGGTTAAGTTAACCAGGATGAGAGTAACTATTTCTAGTATTCTTTTGTCGTTATACAGGTCATAACCCAGTGAAATAGGCCTTATTGATGTGCTCAGTAAGAAAAGTAGCAGCAATCCCGGTGCAATTAACGGTAAATAAGTATTAGTTTTGGATGCTTTAGATTCAGTCAAACCGGTATCCACTAGGTAGGGTGGGCATTTATGCCCACGCGTTGTTGATTGGTTGTTGAGCTAACCTTCATAATGTAATTATGGTTGCACGTGGGCCTAAATGCCCACCCTACTCGATATTGTATTTGCTGAGCTTATAGCGCAGGGAACGGAATGAGATGCCCAGCTTTTTGGCTGTTTCGGTTTTGTTGTAGTGACATTCTTCCAGGGCTTTCCTGAGGATTTCTTTTTCGATGCCTTCCATGTGGTGATCAAGATTTTCCGGGGTTTTACCCAGGGGTATTTCTTTATTTAAGAGATCTACTGCTTTTTCACCTTGTTCCAGCATCAGGTCATCGAGGTTGATTTTATTGCCTTCACCCAGGGTCATTGCGCGTTGGAGTATATTAACAAGCTCCCTCACATTACCAGTGAATCTATGTGCTTGCAGCGCTTTTACTGCCTCAGGGGTGAGTTCGGGGGAGCTGTCCAGCCCAAATTCGGTAGCTAGCTGTTGACCAAAATGCCTTACTAACAAAGGAATATCTTCCGGGCGTTGATGGAGTGGCGGCATATGGAGCTCGATCACATTCAGGCGAAAATACAGGTCGTTTCTGAAATGACCGCTGTCTACCAATGGTTTTAGTGTTTTGTGGCTGGCGCTAAGAATACGCACATCAATCGCGTTTTCTTTCACGGCGCCAATGGCTCGTACCCTTTTTTCCTGAATGACACGTAATAATTTCACCTGCATGGCCAGGGGCAGGTCGGCAACTTCATCGAGGAACAGGGTGCCGCCATCGGCGCTTTGAAACAAACCGGGGCTGTCTTCATGTGCACCCGTAAAGCTGCCTTTGGTATGTCCAAAAAATTCACTTTCCATTAAATCAGCTGGAATGGCACCGCAGTTAACTGGAATAAATGGTCCATCTGAGCGCGGGCCTAGTTTATGAATTAAGTCGGCAACCAGTTCTTTGCCGGTGCCTGAATCACCGCTGATAAATACCGGTGCCTGGCTGCGAGCCAGTTTTATTGTAAAACGGCGGACTTTGTCCATGGCCGCTGATTTACCAATCAGGGTCTTAAGCTGTTCTGCGACCTCTGATGAGAATGATTCCCTTTGTTTTTCGTCTCCGGGAGGGTTGAGTTTCAGAGCCACTCCTACCATCCGTCGCAGGTCTTTAATATTGACGGGTTTGGAAGCAAAGTCGAAAGCCCCCAGTTTAAGTGCAGTAACAGCATCTTCAATACTGCCATGGGCGGTAAGTACAGCTACTGGCAGGCCAGGGTATTTATCAGTAATTTCAGCAACCAGGTCAAGGCCGTTGCCGTCAGGCAGCTTCATATCAGTCAGGCAGAAGTCAAAGGCTTGTGATTTGAGTTTCTGCCGGGCTTCACCTAAGTCCGCGGCAGTAGTGACTGTCAGTCCCATGCGTGACAGGGTCATTTCCAATAACGTCAGAATATCCGGTTCATCGTCAATAACTAGAATTCTTTGTTTGATATCTTCAGACATAATGCCCCGGTTCTTAGTTGATTCTTCTTACGGGTTTATTACCCGTCTTGTTGTCATTATAGCTTTGATCGAAAGCTGTTACAGCATCAGCCCAGTAACAACGGGATATCTACTCATGAATATTCTGGTCGCGGCTTGCACTTGGGATTACCAGGCGAAACAGTGCACCTTCATTATTTGAAGAAATAGCACTTAGTTCAGTTTGGTTTATGGAGCAAAGTTGTTGCATGATATATAAACCCAGGCCTGAACCTTGTTTGTGGCTGGAATAAAAGGGCTCAAAAATCTTTGCCATCATCTTCGCCGGTATGCCCGGCCCGTTATCCTGGAAGTCGAGAATGATATGCCCTGAACCACGCTTGATGCCCAGGGTAATAGTGACCTCAATTTGTTGCCCCTGTTGGCCGGCATGTGCAAGGGAGTTCTCAAGTAACTGGTGGATTACCTGCTGGAACTGGCTTCTATCGAATAGCACATAGGCTGGTTTTGACATCAGGTTTAACTTAACAGTCAAGCCGTGTCCGGGCATCATCTTACGGTATTCAGATACCGTGTTTTGCAATTCAAGGTTAAGCTGCAGCACCTCTGGACGGGAGCGCTCCTGGCGGGCAAGCTGCAGGATATTCTCAATAATATTATTAATACGCTCTCCCTGGTTAGTGATGATCTCCAGTAATTGCTTGTCTTCCGGACTAATTTGTTCAGATTCATGCATGAGCTCACTGGCATTGACCATGGCGGCCAGTGGATTCCGTATTTCATGGGCGATACTGCCGGATAGTTTGGCCAGGGTTTCGGTGGCAATAGTGCTGGCCTGGCGGGATACTTTGCTGGTGTCCTGTAGAAAGATCAGGGTTGCCTCAGTATGGGTTCCGGGTATTTTTATAAATTGTGGAATAACCGGTGAGTGACCTGGGATCAGGGATTCCGGTTCATCTGGAACTTTTTTTCCGGTACGCCAGAGACGTAACAATTTCATTAACCGTGGTGCGACTACTGACAGATTTTTGTCCGAAGTACTGGGGGACCCTAGCAGAAACCAGGCAGATTCATTCATCAGACGAATTTCACCCGCATGATCAACTACAATTACCCCTGCTTTCATTCGCCTGATCACAATTTCGTTGATCTGCTCCATGTTCCTGAGATCAACTACATTTTGCTCTACCAGCAGTTCATATTGCTGGTTCCAGCGGGCTAGCGCACTAAATATAAGTGCCCCTATAAAACAACTGGCGGCATAAATGCCAGCAGTGAGCAGCCCGTGAGTAGCCCCGCCATTGAGCAAGCTCCAGGCAGTAAGGCTGATAATAAAAATACTGGAAAAACCTGCCAGGGTGAAAGCAAAACCGCGTGGCAGGATAATAGCAGCGGCACAACACCAGAACACCAGTAGCATACCAGTACCATTGGTAAGGCTGTCAAGGGTAAAAACTAATACCATGGCGACGACAATGTCGACGACAAAGGCAAATTGACCGAGCATATGAGGTTGGTCAGGATTGCGGCTGAGAAGGGACATCATCAGCACGCTGTTAACAAAATAGATGATGGCAGCAGATTTGGCGAGGTTGACTAAATCAGACGGGATAATTTGAGCTGTGCCGGAAAAAACCAGAAATAAAATAACGGTGGCAATGATAAAGCGGAAAATATTGAAATAAACCATCACCCGTCGCGCCAGCGACCTTGATGTGGGGTAGTTACTGACTTTCCAGTGGCGTTGATTTGTGTCTTGCAGGCCTGGGGTCATTTGCCCATGTCCTTTTGCCCGTATTGATTAAACCCCTTCAATCAATAGGCATTTCTCCCTTTTATAACAGCCATTGGTGTGCGCAACAAAATAGTAATGTCCAACCACAATGACCAGTTTCGAATATACCACAAGTCGTATTCGATGCGCTTGTCCATTTTTTCCAGGGTGTCGGTTTCACCCCGATAACCGTTGATTTGTGCCCAGCCGGTTATTCCGGGTTTAACTTTATGTCGGAGCATGTATTTTGGAATTAAATCTCGAAACTCGTCATTTTGCATCTGCGCATGGGGGCGTGGGCCGACCAGGGACATTTCTCCCAGGAGGACATTAATCAGCTGAGGTAACTCATCTAATGAAGTTCGGCGCAGGACTTTCCCTATCCTGGTGATCCTGGGATCATTTACAGTGGCCTGTTGTGATGACAATTCATCATTACTATGCAGCATAGTGCGGAATTTAAGGATAGTCATATCTTCCCCTGAAAACCCCAATCTTTTTTGTCTGAAGTGAATGGGTCCTTTTGAATCCAGTTTTATAGCTAGTCCAATGATTAAATAAAACGGTGAAACCAGGACAAGCAGTAATGCTGCAGAAGTTACATCCAGAAGTGATTTAATCACCTTTTCCGGCCCTGCAATATCAGTGCCGGACAACTCAATCATGGGAATACCCAGGGACTGGACCGGCCGATTACTGAATAACTGAAATTGAAATAAATCAGGAATGACTCGAATATCAGCGGTTGTG
>JADFVZ010000002.1 GCA_015222805.1 Pseudomonadota bacterium | reverse complement strand
TTAGTTTGGGGCTGTTGCTGACACTTTATTATTCGCCCTTACGGCAAATTCTGGCAAAGCCGAATTCCAACAGCTTGCATTCGCTTTACCAGATGGATTTTCGCCGTGAACATAACCCGATTATTAAATACCAGAAACATTATCCGATCAGCCCTTTCTGGCAATTACTGGCTTCATTCCCACCAGATTCTATAAAAATCGCAGCCAGCCCATTTTATTTTGAGACTTATAACTGGGATGCAGCACGCTGGGAACAAATTTCCCGACAACGTGTATTACCAGGATATTTATCCGGCTTCTGCTTGAAGCATCGTTGGGGGGAAGTACCTGATGGACAGGGATACAGGTTTAACAATATGGGCTATGCAGGAAGCCCTCAAGATATGTTAGAGCGGAAATTTGATCTTGTTATTTATCAAAAACCGGTCAAAGTTATCGTCGATCAAACCGAAGCTGAGCTTGGTGCTGATACAAAGATATGTGAAAAGGCGTTCCGTCAACTGTATGCAGAGCCCGTGTATGAGGACCAGTGGCTGCTGGTATTCCCGCTGTCAGAAAAGACCCGAACCCTCATTCAAACCGTAATGCAACACTGAAAACAGATCTTTCAATTGATTTCACTGCTCAATAGTATCCAGCCTGTAATTAAAAGCCTGAGGCCCCGGACCTGGTCCGGGGCCTCAGGAAAATAGCATCTGGCCCGATAAGCCCCCGACCCAAAGTTCGGGATAATAGCTTAATTAGTTCAAAGGTAAAGGCTTCAAGGTCATCGGATCCTTCAGTGGAACCTGATGCATCTTCATTCCGGTTACCGCCTCAATCCCGCCGTTTTCACCATCACCTTCACTGGCTTCAGAAAGCTTACCTGTCAGCAAAATTCGCAGCTTGCCGGGGTGCAGCTGGTCTTTAGCTGCCTTCTGTACATCGGCAACAGTGACGTCAGCAGTGTTCTTCTCATAGTCAAACCAGTAATTTGCAGGTATTTGCGAAAGCTCATCTGCAGCAAAAGCGGCAGCCTTTTTGGCAGCATTGGAATAACGCTCGTTAAGGACCGAAATTACTGCCTGTTTAGCCGTATTTAATTCCTGTGTAGAAACCGGTTCCGCCTGGATCCTGGAGATTTCTTCCAGCGCAATTTTTGCCGCTTCAGGTACTGACTGATTTTTAGACTGGAAATAAACCAGGTACATCCCCGGATAGAACACACCCAGCGGGTAGGCACTGCCGGCTGAATAAGCCAGGCCTTCGTCACTGCGAATGCGTTTAGTGATCCGCGAGGTAAACCCGCCGCCGCCAAGGATATCATTCATTACCTTGATATCAAATTCCTGGGGATCACCACGCCGTGGGCCCGGGTGGAACATACGCACCCTGGTTTGGGTAACGTCATCTTTATCGACCCCGTAAAGACCGGGTTTGGCTGGATTCGCCTCGGTTGGTATCGGCGGGTATTTCACGTTCTTCTGCAAGCGGGCAATTTGTTTATTCAGGCTGGCAACCATGGTTTTTGGATCAACATCACCATTCACACTGATGACCAGGTTAGGTGAGGCAAAGACCTCAACCGCAAAGCCCTTCATCCGTTTAACCGTCACTGCATTAATGTCGGTTTCGGTTGCCTGGCTATTACGATAACTGTCTTCACCATAACGCAATTCGCTGAACACCCGGCCTTCAATGGCACGGGTATCATCATTACGTCGCTTCATGCCCTCAATAAACTGGTTTTTCTTAATCTTGAAGCGTTCTGTATCAAATCGCGGTTCGGCAATTACATCAAACAACAGATCGAGGCTTTCATCCAGGTTAGTGGATAAGGTATTCATTCCAGCCGTTGAAGAAGTATTGCCAATAGATACAGAGACTGATGTCGCCAGGTATTCCAGCTTTTCATCCAGCTCCTCCGGGGTCATTTGCCGGGTACCGCCATCACGCATCATGCTGGCCGTCAGACCCGCCAGGCCCGCATTTTTTGTGCCCAGCAGGTATTTTCCAGCCCGCGAGCCGATGTTGATCGCTACCAGCGGCAAAGAGTGATCGGGAACGATATAAGCCACATTACCGTTGTCCAGCTGATAGCGATACTTTGCCGCATCCGGAATAATAATTTTGTGCTCTGCATAGGTCAGTTCAGCCGGGTGTGCGGCCAGGCCTTTACGCGACTGACTATCGTCCGCTGCTATGGTGGTTTGTGAGGTGCTGGCACAGGCAGTAAGCGTGATGACAGCAGCGGCAAGCGTCGTTAATTTAAATAATTTCATCATATTCCCCTTATTTACCCTGCTTGCTGATAACGTAATCAATCACTGCCTGCATATCAGGCGGTGCCTGTGAACGCATGGATTCCATCTTGCCCAGCATTTCTTTTTGCTTTTCAGGGGGCATGGAACTTAGCTGCGATTGCATCTGTTTAGCCATTTGTTTCTGCTCATCACTGAATTCTGCCAACGCAGGGTCTTCAGGCTCACCACCGGCTTTGCGGGTATACAGTTTGCTGCCCATCATTTCCGCCTGCAGGTATTTCTTCGCCACCCGTTGCACATCTTCACGACTGACCAGTTTCACCCGATCCATCAGGGTTTCCATACTGGTCCAGTCACGCAAACCATCGTAATAAAGCAGTTGTATGGCAAGGAAGAAATTATCTTCAAGGCGGCGGAAATTATCTGCGGCCAGGTTATTACGGACTTTTTCCAGCTCATAGGCACTGATGCCATCGGCCTGGATTTTTTCAACCTCTTCAAGCAGGACTGCTTTCAAAACATCCGGGTCTACCCCGGACTTACCATTAGCCCGCAGTTCAAAAATACCGTCATATTTACGTGAATCTTCGGATGCGGCTGCTGAGGTAGCAATTTGATCCTGTAATACCAGGCGTTTATGCAGGCGGCCGGTTTTGCCGTTTAATACATCGGCCAATACCATCAATGCCGGATGATCCTCGCCGCCATAGGCGGTGGTATGGAAGGATAAGGTGGTACTCGGTGGGGCATCCACTTCAGCCTGGTATTGAAATGCACCGTTCAGGGGCATGTATAGGGTAACCACATCCGGTGGTACCTGTTTACCACGGGGGATCTGTCCGAAATATTGATTTGCCCATTTAAGGGCCTGTGCCTGGTCAAAATCACCCACCAGAACCGCAGTCAGGTTATTCGGTGCGTAATAGATATCAAAATAGTTTTCCGCCTGCTCACGGGTAATTGCGGCAATATCGCTAGGCCAGCCAACCACTGGCCAACCATAGGGATGACCGCGCCAGAACATGGAGTTATACACCTCGTTCTGTTTGCCGGTTGGAGTAGATTCAGTGCGCATGCGGCGTTCTTCATAAACCACATCACGTTCGGAATAGAACTCCCGGAATACGGGGTCAGAGAGACGGTCACTTTCCATCCAGAACCACAGTTCGAGCTTATTGCGGGGTACACGCAGGAAATATACCGTCATATCTTGATTAGTGAAGGCGTTCATACCGGTTGCACCCTGCTCGGTATAAATCTGGTCGAACTGGTCTTTTATAATGTTGGCCCGCTGTTTTTCAATCACAGCTTCAAACTGTTCGCGCAGGGCTTTCATTTCATCGCTATCGAGTGAGGTATCTGCCATGGAATCAGCCTGCCCGGTACGCACTTTAAGGCGGTTTTCGCGTTCCAGTACAAACATCTGGTTGCGCAGGTCATCCAGTTCAGCCCGGAGTTGATCGTCCAGGGCCGGGTCTTTAACGCCTATTGTGTGGGTTCCCTTAAACATCATATGTTCAAACAGATGCGAAATGCCGGTGATGCCGGGGCGTTCGTTGGCTGAGCCTACATGGGCTACCCAGCCTGCTGAAATCATCGGTGCACCATCACGCTGCACCATCAGGAAACGCATACCGTTTTCCAGTCGGTGCTCGCTAACGATATCTTTCAGGCTTTTTTCCTGCGCCAGCGTGGTCATACTGAGCAAAAGAAGGAGTGTTACCAGCAAAAGTTTTTTCATTGTATTGCCTCAAATTGTTTTCTGATTAATTTATTATTCAATTGCTTAAAGCCTGGTCCAGGTCACTGATTAAATCACCGGCATCTTCAACACCCACAGACAACCTCACCAGTCCATCAGTAACCCCCAGGGCTTCGCGTATATCAACGGGTATCGTTGCATGGGTCATTATTGCCGGGTGATTGGCCAGGCTTTCCACCCCACCCAGGCTTTCGGCCAGGGTGAACAACTTCAGGCTTTCAAGAAAGCGCCTGGCTCCAGCCAGTCCGCCTTCAAGTTCAATACTGATAATGCCGCCGCCTTTGCCCTTCATTTGTGACATCGCCAGTTTATGCTGCGGATGCTGTTCCAGTCCGGGGTAAACAACCTGTTTAACCCGTCCGTCATTCTGTAACCAGGTGGCAATAGCGAGGGCATTCTCGCAATGTGCGCGCATCCGCAGCGACAGGGTTTTCAGGCCGCGCAGGGCGAGGAAACTATCGAAGGGACCCGCCACTGCACCTGCGGCATTTTGCAGGTAAGCAACCTTTTCGATCAGTTCCGGATTATCCCCGACCACGGCAATCCCGCCAACCATATCAGAATGTCCATTCAGGTATTTGGTTGCCGAATGCACGACAATATCTGCTCCCAGGTTCAGCGGTTGCTGCAGTAACGGGGTAGCAAAAGTATTGTCCACTACCAGGATGGCATTAATTTCTTTGGCAATTTTTGCAATGGCTGCGATATCGACCAGTTTGAGCATGGGATTGGTAGGTGATTCCAGCCAGATCATGCGTGTATTGGGACGAATCAGCGAGCGCAGTATTTCGAGGTCGGAGAGATCGGCAAAATCAAATTCCATTCCGGCAGAACGGGTGCGAACCAGTTCAAACAATCGGTATGTACCACCGTAAAGATCATCCATTGCCAGCACATGGTCGCCATGATCCAGCACTTCCAGTACCGTCGCGCTGGCAGCCATGCCGGAAGCAAAGGCAAAACCTGCCTGACCGTCTTCGAGGTCTGCAATACAGCGCTCATAGGCCATCCGGGTGGGATTTTGTGAACGCGAATATTCGTAACCCTGATGATCCCCCGGCGATTTCTGCGCATAGGTAGAAGTAGCGTAAATCGGCACCATCACCGCACCGGTAGACGGGTCGGGTGACTGCCCTGCATGGATGACCCGGGTTGCAAGTTTTAAGTTTTTATCGTTACTCATTCTTCTAATCCTGCTCAGTGATTACAGTACTATTCAGTAGGGTTTTTTGACAACCAGCCGAGGAAGTCTATACGGGTAATCAAACCTATAAAGCGCTCATTTTCTTTCACTACTACCACCACACCAGCTGCTAATGGTTTAGCTAATTTACGCCAGTCATCGTGCAGTGAAACTGTCATTAAATCCCTAACCATCGCAGCTTCAACCGGATCAGAAAATGTCAATTTTCCATTATGGATGGCATTCAGCATATCCTCATCGGTAATCAAGCCAACCAGTTCACTGCCATCCATTACCGGCAGTTGGGAAACGTCATA
>JADFVZ010000129.1 GCA_015222805.1 Pseudomonadota bacterium | reverse complement strand
CGGATACAAAAAATGAATATCGGAAAAGTAAGTGCGCATGGCAGCTAAAACCTACCGTAGGTCAGGAGTTTTAGCACAGCCTCATGCGCGGGAATGACGAGAGATTGTTTGGTAGGGTGCATTAAGCTTGCGAACGCTCCGGTTATCCGAAATAAGGCGTAAGGTGGGCATAAATGCCCACGCGTATCTATATTTCCGGTTAACCGGCTGCATTGGTTGTATGAAAGCCTTGACGCGTGGGCATAAATGCCCACCCTACGAATTCAGGTTTTGTGGGAATTTCCAGGCTTAATATTTATAGTCCCCAAACTGCATTTCTACCAGTATTGAAAACCCTAACGACATTTCGCGTTCTTCCAAAAGTTTTTCCCGGGGCCAGGTAATACTGGGGCCAACTTCAATAAACAACCATTCCCGCCCAATCGGCCGGCGCCAGATCATTCGCAGGCCATAGTCCTGGATGTGTACTTCCTCTTTGGTTTCGCCGTTGATAAAGGCCTGCATCGAAATTGCGTGATTATCGTGTAAACGATGATATAAGGTCCCGCCTGTAAACCATTTCACCCCTTCGATGTCATTTTCTGCGATGGTCATGGTGTTATCCCAGCGCAGCAGGTTTCCTGAGTTGGTTCGGTGAAAAAGGTTTAAACGGCTGGTAGTACCAAACCCTCGTTCTGAACGCCAGAAGAATGTTTGCCGGAAGCGCATAAATTGTTTGTCATTAAAACTTTTGTCGTAGCGATAGCGTGCCTTTGCATACGGGTCAAAAGGCAGCTTAACCCCTGCAGAGAAGGAAAAGCCCCGGTTCTTATATTTGGTTTGTCGGTAACCCAGGCCTAGCAACCAACTCTCATCTTCGCCAAAGATTCCGTCATGGAAAGAACCGGGCAAGTTGGGCTGGGTATCGCTAATATAAGCGTTTTCATCCACACGCCCGAAAAAGAGGTTAAATTTACTGTTGAGGTTTTTAAGCGGCGCGCGTACATGAAAGCGCCCGTGGTAATTAAAGTCGTCATACTGGCGATACTCCAGGCCAAGGGCAATACGGCCGGAAACTTCATCCTCATTGAAGCTGTAAGTATCACCAAATAAGTTATCGACCCAACGAATTGCCTGGCAAACTCCGCTGCTAAAGCTCTCCTGGAACAAGTCAACCCGTCCGCTTGGGGCAGTACTGGTGCTGGTACTGGTACTGGTGCTGGTGTCGGGAGAGGAATAACAGTCAGTCACTGTATCGTGTGAAACTTTATCTGAGTGAAGTTCAGCCTGTAGAGGTTTTTGTTTTGTTTGCTCACCGGCATCTAAAGCTAATGGGAGTAAAAGTACAGAAGCAATTAGCAACCTGGCAAGCTGGTGTAAACAGTTGTTTCCTATGGAGCTCGCTTTTGAGTTATCAATGTTGGTGCGCCAGTGCATGATCTATTTATAACATAGGAAGCCGTAGGGTGGGCATTTATACTCACGCGTTACTCTACGGGTTCATGGCTTTGAGGTATTCGGCTGTCGCGGTTTCAATGCCTCCGGGGTGTGCCAGCAGGGCACCACCGACGAGATAAACCGCATCATTACCAAATTGTGGTATTAGTTCAGGCATGGTTTGTAGTGATTTTCCTCCCGCAGGGCAGGTGAGTACGGGGCGGATACTCCCCAGCTTTTGTTGCAGTCGATGACGAATTTTTCCTGTAATGGACGGTGCCAGTGACAGCCTCCCACCGCTACCAGGGAAGATACTGATATCCACCCCGGCAAGCCGGTAGATTGTTCCGAGTAATACCGAGGCATCTATGCCCTGTTGCCGGGCATGGGTGAAGGCTCCCGACATGGCCGGATGCCCCATATGCGCCATCCCGTATTCCCGGCAGAGTGCTTTGCTGGTATCCATGCCGGTAATTAGCGGGCAGGTAAGGACGGCCTTTATATCGAGCGACTTGCAAACTTCCAGTTGCTCTGACATTTCTTCATGGCTACCGGAAATATGTGGAAAATATACACAGTGATTACCCCTGGACTGGTTGGCATTGATGATAGCCTGCTGGCAGCGACTTACCCGGTCTGTGAAGTCGATCAGGTCAGTTTCAATCAGGTTTTGGTCATCTTTTATGATATGCCCGCCTGCGGATGCAAACTGGCCGGCAATATCAGCCAGGGCCGAATGCGGGGTACCGCGTGGTTTAATCGCGGTTGCCAGTAAAGGCTGTCGCCTGGTTTGGGTCAGTTGCCGGATGCCTTCAATTCCAAAAGCAGGACCGCCAATTTCATCAGCAAGCCCGGCTGGCACCTGCAGGTCAACCAGACGCACATCCGGATACATTGAAACATTACCGTACACAAGGTTAAAAAGCGCGCTGACACGGCCGCATACCAGAGCCGGGTTATAAGCGATCTTGATGGTTGCAACACCCTTATTGTGGGTTACTGATACAACCCTGCCAACGAATTCATCCAGGACCCGTTGATGGCGTACTGCTTCGGGAATAATTTCTACAGTTTGCTCCCAGGCGATGGCCGTGGCTAACTGGTCGGCGTTATTGGCATCACAGCTTGCCTGATAACTTGCGATAAGCTGGTTCTGCTGGATATTATTTTCCGGGGCTGTTGATTTTTGGGTGTGCATTGGAGCATGTTCCCGTAAAATGAAACAAATTTCCAGTATCCGTACAGAAAGAACAGGTAATAATGAAAAAACAAACCGTACTTACAGGCATTACTACCAGCGGCACACCACATTTGGGTAACTATGTTGGTGCCATCAAGCCGGCAATCGCTGCCAGCAGGGATCCTGATGTCCGCAGTTATTTTTTTCTTGCGGATTATCATTCCCTGATCAAGTCTACTGATCCTGAGCGAGTACTGCAGTCCACCCTGGAAATTGCGGCCACCTGGCTGGCGCTGGGGCTGGATACTTCAAAAGCGGTGTTTTACCGCCAGTCGGATATATCTGAAATTCCTGAACTGACCTGGTTTTTAAGCTGCTCAACTGCGAAAGGTTTAATGAATCGCTCACATGCCTACAAAGCCTCAGTGCAGGAAAACCAGGAGTCGGGTGAAGACCTGGATCATGGAATAAACATGGGCCTGTTTAATTACCCGATATTGATGACTGCCGATATTTTAATGTTTAACGCACACAAAGTGCCGGTGGGTAAAGACCAGTTACAGCACCTGGAAATGGCGCGCGATATTGCGGCACGATTTAATCACAGTTACGGCAAGCATTTTGTCCTGCCTGAAGCGGTAGTTGATGAAGACACCAAACTGATCCCGGGCCAGGACGGTCGTAAGATGAGCAAGAGTTATAACAACACCATTCCACTGTGGCTGCCGGAGAAACAGTTACGTAAAGCCATCATGAAGATTAAAACCAATTCTTTAGAACCGGGTGAAGCAAAAGACCCGAATGATTCAACCTTGCTGACTATTTACTCGGCTTTCGCCAACAGTGAGCAAAAAGCCGAAATGGTGCAGGCATACCACGACGGCATCGCCTGGGGTACTGCTAAACAGATAGTGTTTGAGCATATCAATGCTGAACTGAGTGAGGCCCGGGAACGCTATGAAGCCCTGATTGCCAACCCTGCTGAGATCGAAGCAGAGTTGCTGCAAGGCGCAGAAAAGGCGCGGGAATATGCTACGCCCTTTATCCAGACACTGCGGCATGCTGTGGGCATTCGGCCGCTCGCCTGAGAAGTAAACGAGATGCTGGGCGCTATCCTGATTATGTTACCGGTGGTGTTAATGCTGCTGTATGTTTATCGGGTCATTGTGCTCAAACTGCAGCAGCGGAAGCTTGATCGCAGTGACTATATTGCTATAGTACTGGCAATTACCTCTGCAGTTGCTTATATGTACTGGATACTGGCTCAGGACTGGTCAAACAGCAGTCCCATCTGGCCTACGGTTTTAGCTCCGATGGGTGCTTATCATATATTTGCCTTTGGCCTGGCTGCTTACCTGTATTATCGAAAGATACGAGGAACAAAAAATGTTCAAACCGGAATATCCGCAGCTGAAAACAACTGACGGCGAACTGTTCCCTGTTCACCGTATCTATTGTGTAGCCAAAAACTATGCTGACCATGTACGTGAAATGGGCTCTGACCCTGAACGTGAATCACCATTCTTTTTCTCAAAGCCTGCAGATGCTGTTACCCAGTCAACAGAAGTCAGCTTTCCAACTCTTACCGAAAACCTGCATCATGAAGTTGAGCTGGTACTGGCCCTGGGTGAGGGCGGCAGTATATATGGTTATGCGGTCGGTGTTGACCTGACCCGCCGGGACCTGCAGGCAGAAGCCAAACGCAGGGGACGACCCTGGGATATGGCCAAGGGTTTCGACCAGTCGGCCCCGATTTCTGAAATCATCCCCTCAACAGGGCCTTTCAGTCAGCTTGATATTCGCCTGCAGGTGAATTCGGTAACCCGGCAAAGCGGCAACACGGCACAAATGATCTGGTCTGTTGAAGAAATCCTTACGGCCCTGGGTAGTAATGTGGAACTTAAAGCCGGTGACCTTATCTTTACAGGGACACCTGCGGGCGTGTCGAGACTGCAGCGGGGTGACAATATTGATATTTCACTCGGTAGCGATTTGCGCCACAGATTCACCCTGGTTTAAATTTTAGAATGATGTCTTCAATTACAGTATATGGAATCAAGCAGTGTGACACAGTTCGCGAGGCCCTGCGTTGGCTTGAGGGCAAGGGCATAGCCCACCAGTTACACGATCTCCGGGTAGATGGGTTTGACCGACCCACACTTGATGGCTGGCTGCAAACAACAGGCTTCGACAGCCTGGTTAACCGCCGCAGTACAACCTGGAGGAAACTATCTGACAGCGAAAAGAAAAACACCGATCCAGCCCATTTAACGGCTTTATTGCTGGCAAACCCTACCCTGGTAAAGCGGCCGGTATTTGTAGCCAATGATGAGGTGCTCGGGGTTGGTTTTACCGCTTCAGTACAGGCGGATTTGGAGCAGCTCAGCTGATGTCTATGGTGCTGGAGTTAACACAGGAGCTGGTGCGGCGACCATCTGTTACCCCGAATGATGAAGGCTGCCAGGCGTTTATAGCCGCTTATCTCGAGCCATTCGGCTTTAATGTTGAGTGGTTTAACCGCGGGTGTGTGACAAATATCCTGCTCAGTCACGGTGACCCGATGAGTGGCCCCACGGTATTGATGCTGGGGCATACCGATGTAGTGCCGGTGGGTGATGAAAGCGCCTGGAGCCATCCGCCGTTTGCTGCCCAAATCCACGATGGCCTGCTGTATGGCCGCGGTACGGCTGATATGAAAGGCGGGGTTGCGGCTATGGTAATTGCTTTAAGGCGACTGGTCGAAGAATACCCTGATCACCCCGGGTGCCTGCAGCTGCTGTTGACTTCTGATGAAGAAGGCCCGGCAACCGATGGTACCTGCGTAGTTGCCGATGTCTTTAAAGAGCAGGGCAGGATACCCGAGTTTTGCCTGGTGGGAGAGCCTACCAGCAATAAAGTCCTGGGTGATATGGTTCGGGTTGGCAGGCGTGGCTCGATCAATGCCCGTTTAATCATTGAAGGTGAGCAGGGACATACTGCCTTTGGTCACCTGGTTGAGAACCCAGCACATAAAATAGCCGAGTTTTTATCTGTAGTTACCCGATTACGCTGGGATGAAGGCGATGAATTCTTCCCGGCAACCAGCTTGCAGGTGTCCGCATTGCAGGCGGGAGGCATCGCTACGAATGTAACCCCTGCGAGAGCAGAAGCCCGCTTTAACCTGCGTAATGGCCCGGTATCACCGCAGGCTGACCTCAGGCAGCGTATTGAGTCCATCCTGACTGATTTGCATATCACTGACTATCAACTCGACTGGAATGTGTCTGCGGAGCCTTTTTATACCCCACAGGGTGAATTAACGGTGGCGATTGAAGAGTCTGTGCTCTCTATCCTCGGATATTCCCCCGAAATGAATACCGGAGGCGGCACATCTGATGGCCGCTTTATTGCTCCACTGGGAACCGAGGTGGCTGAGTTGGGTTTGCTTAACCACTCCATCCACAAAGTCAACGAACATGCGGCTGTCGCCGACCTGGATTTACTGATGGCAGTTTATTTCGATATCCTCAGGCGTTTGCTAAAACCGTAGGGTGGGCATTTATGCCCACGCGTGGAAAGCATGATCAACCACCAATTCCCAAATTATTTTTGCGAAGACTTAATTCGCGGACATACATACCCGCCTTACAGATGGGTGGTTAACTGAACCTGTTACGCGTGGGCATAAATGCCCACCCTACGTTCGATCGAAACCTCGGAGTAGGCTGAGTTAGCCGTAGGCGTAACGTACCGAATATTGCAATTTCATCGAGATTCAATTTAATGCCACAGCCTGTGGATAACTTGAAAAATGCCTGTTTCGCCCACATATGAATGCTATCGAAATCTATGTTTTAGGGGCTTTATATTATGAGAATGGATAAATTTACATCTAAATTCCAACTCGCACTGGCAGACGCACAATCACTGGCTGTGGGACTGGATAATGCCATGATTGAACCTGCCCACCTGCTGGTTGCATTGCTTGACCAGGATGGTGGTAGTATCAGGAATTTGCTCACCAAAGCCGGTGTCAGGGTGAATGGCCTACGCTCACGCCTGGGCGAAATGATCGACCAGTTGCCGAAAGTAGAAGGTGCGGCTGGCGAGGTTAATCTCTCCAATGACACGATCAAACTTCTTAATGTAATGGATAAGCTGTCACAGAAGCGCGGGGATCACTACATTGCTTCAGAAATATTTTTACTTGCTGTATTTGACCACAAGGCGGAGCTTAACCGCCTGTTGAAAGAGTTTGGTGCAAACCAGGAAGCGGTGGTAAAAGCCATTGCAGATATCCGTGGGGGTGAGCAGGTAGTTGATCCGAATGCTGAAGAAAATCGTGAAGCCCTGGAAAAATATACTGTTGACCTGACTGCACAGGCGGAATCTTCCAAGCTGGATCCGATTATCGGCCGTGATGAAGAAATTCGACGTTGTATCCAGGTATTACAGCGCCGTACCAAAAATAACCCGGTACTGATAGGTGAGGCCGGTGTAGGTAAAACTGCGATTGTTGAAGGTTTGGCCCAGCGTATTGTTAATAATGAAGTTCCCGAAGGTATACGCGGTAAGCGGGTGTTGTCACTGGATATGGGTGCCTTGATCGCCGGGGCCAAATACCGTGGTGAATTCGAAGAACGCCTGAAAGCCGTAATAAACGACCTTAAAAAGCAGGAAGGCCAGGTGATCCTGTTTATTGATGAAATTCACACCATGGTAGGTGCAGGTAAAGCTGATGGCGCGATGGATGCCGGTAATATGTTGAAACCTGCCCTTGCACGTGGTGAATTACACTGCATCGGTGCTACCACTACCGATGAGTATCGTCAGTACATTGAAAAAGATGCGGCCCTGGAAAGGCGTTTCCAGAAGGTCTTTGTGGGTGAGCCGACGGTTGAAGACACCATCGCTATTTTGCGTGGATTGCAGGAACGCTATGAAGTCCATCATGGGGTAGACATTACGGACCCGGCACTGGTGGCTGCGGCGACTTTGTCACAGCGTTATATCACCGACCGGCAGCTTCCCGACAAGGCCATCGACCTGATGGATGAAGCGGCTTCGCGTATCCGCATGGAAATTGATTCCAAGCCTGAGGCACTCGATCGCCTGGAACGGCGATTAATCCAGCAGAAAATTCAGCGTGAGGCACTGAAAAAGGAAACCGATGATGCCACCCGTAAACGCCTCGCTGAACTGGAAGATCAGATCGCTGAGCTGGAAAAAGAATTTGCTGATTTGAATGAAATCTGGAAATCCGAGAAGGCTGCGGTGCAGGGGTCTACCCATATCAAGGAAGAACTGGAGCGCACTCGGGCAGAATTTGATACCGCACAGCGTGCTGGTGACCTCGGACGCATGTCGGAACTGCAGTACGGCAGGATTCCCGCACTGGAAAAACAGCTGCAGGAAGTTGAAGCCCATCAACAGACTGAGTTTACCTTGCTGCGTAATAAAGTGACCGAAAATGAAATTGCCGAAGTGGTGGCTAACTGGACAGGTATTCCAGTAAGCAAAATGATGGAAGGCGAGCGCGAGAAACTGCTGCGCATGGAAGATGAACTGCACGATCGGGTGATCGGCCAGGATGAAGCGGTTATTGCGGTTTCCAATGCCATCCGTCGCTCACGTGCGGGCCTGTCTGATCCGAATCGGCCGAATGGCTCCTTCCTGTTCCTCGGACCCACCGGCGTTGGTAAAACCGAGCTGTGCAAGTCGCTGGCACATTTCCTTTTTGATACCGAAGAGGCGATGGTTCGTATTGATATGTCCGAGTTTATGGAAAAACATTCCGTAGCCCGCTTGATTGGTGCACCTCCAGGTTATGTCGGTTATGAGGAAGGCGGCTACCTGACCGAAGCGGTCCGGCGCCGGCCCTATTCAGTGATTTTGCTGGATGAAGTGGAGAAGGCCCATCCGGATGTCTTCAATATCCTCCTGCAGGTACTTGACGACGGTCGCCTGACTGATGGCCAGGGGCGGACGGTTGATTTCCGTAATACGGTCATTGTAATGACCTCCAATCTTGGATCTGGACGTATCCAGGAAATGCAGGATGCACCCTATGC
The DNA here is from genome assembly GCA_015222805.1 of Pseudomonadota bacterium. Taxonomy (GTDB): domain Bacteria; phylum Pseudomonadota; class Gammaproteobacteria; order Xanthomonadales; family SZUA-36; genus SZUA-51. The sequence goes on along the minus strand of JADFVZ010000129.1, from coordinate 6,972 downwards.
AGAGATGAAAGCTGCTGTTATGGATGAAGTTGGCCATCACTTTCGACCTGAGTTTATCAATCGGGTAGATGAAATTGTGGTATTCCATCCGCTGGATAAAAAGCAGATCCGCCAAATTGCCGGGATTCAGATCAACAGCCTTGCCCGGCGCCTCGCCGAGCGCGACCTGGTACTGCAGGTTAGTGACAACGCACTCGACTTGCTTGGCGATGTCGGCTTCGATCCGGTGTATGGGGCCCGTCCGCTGAAACGTGCAATCCAGAACATGCTGGAAAATCCACTGGCTGAAAAACTGTTGGCAGGTGAGTATCAGTCAGGTGAGGTTATTGATGTTGATGCGACTGAAAGTGCCTTGATTTTCGATAAGGCCCTACAGGGTGAGATTGTAGATTAAGGATGCTTGTCCAGAATAATCCGGAAGTTCCCGAGTACAAAAAACCCCGCAATAGCGGGGTTTTTTGTACCAAGGTATAACGCTTGAATTTTATTTTTTAGCTATTATGGTTGGTTCCAAACCCAGTACTTTCAAGCCTTGTTTGAAAAATATATCAACAGGAATCCTGGCATCTGCAAGACGCTCAAGGTCAGAGGCTAAAACAGGCTTGATGCTGCCCATATCTGCTACCAGTTTAGTTGCACCGGCATAGTCTCCATCACCCTGCAGTTTCAGCAGGGTGCTGGTCAGGGACTTAACAGCCTTTTCAAAGTTTTCAATATTTACCTGGTATTTTCCACTGGCTTCATCGCGGCTGAAAGCGCCCATATCACTGAAGTAATTAAAGCGGATCATATTTGCACGGCCGTGTGCACTGCTGGCTCCAAAGCGAATGGAACGGAATATGCTGGCCATGAAAGTGACATAATTGTCCATTAATTCACCTTCGCTGATCTCACCCTTCTTGCGTAATTCCTGGATCATATAGAGGCCAAGGATATCGGCTTTGCCTTCTTCCAGTGCGGATGCATGTTCCTGCATAGCCTGGCGTACAGTAGTGTTGCCATCCAGTACATTTTTAATGCCCAGCCCATGTGCCACTTCGTGGAACATGGTGTTGGCAAAAAAGGCGTCAAAAGTAATATGTGTACGCTGGTTGTTGGCAATCAACAGGTCTGCAATGGGGATCAGGATCTTGTCAAATTTTGCCCGCATGGTATTTTTTAATTGCAGGCGTCGAGTACCCTTGGCCAGTTGAACTTCTTCATCATTAGGCAGGTTAATGGCAATGGTTTTACTGCCGGCATTACAATCACCGGCATAGAATATGGCGTCATAAGCATTCAGGTCAGAATCAGATCCCGGTGTTTCCTGCTTGTATTTGTCATCCACCGGCAAGCCTTTTTGCAACTCAGGTAAATATTGGGCAAAGCGCGCCAGCTTCTTGCTCCAGGCCATATCTTTTATCAACACATAAGCTTCAAAAGAAGCACGTGAACCATAAAGCTGATCTTCATAGGATTCTATCGGACCAATGACAAGCTCAATCTGGTTATTCTTCATGTCCATCCAGGCCATGTCTGAAGGCTGGTAATTATCAGTGACCAGTGCGTCTGCACGCAGATTAAGGTAATTGGCAAATTCTTTGTCTTCCGCCAGTTTTGATGCCTGGCGAAGCAGTTGTGCTGCCCGTTCAAGGGGTTTAGCAAATTTCTTAGAGTAGGGTACTAACTTTAATTTGCCTTTGGGGTTGCGTTCAACATAGGAGTAAAGGCCATCTTTACCCGGCTGTTCCCAGGCATCAAATTCTTCTTTGGTCATATCTTTCGGGTAAAAAGTTGCTCCCGCTGGCTTGGGGCCAAAACCTTCGATAAAAGGTTTGTTACCGTCCAGGCGATCCCAGGGGCCGTAGTTCAGTGTTGCGAAATGGCGGGTTGCCCGATCATCGATGGACTTCAGAAAGGGTAGTTTCCTGCCGGTTGCCTGTTGCCAGAATAATTGATCCATAATTCTGGCTGCATCTATCAGCAACGGGATCATTTGTTTCTGGTTGCTGGTTAATTTACTGAGGTCTGTGCTTAGTTCAACCTGAGTATAAATATTGAAACGCGGATTGCGATCACTGCTCTGTGGAGGCTTAGGTGCATCAGCAACGGTTTCACTACTAGTTTCATTTGTAGCTGTGGTTTCAGTTTTCTCTGTAGGTTTGCAGCTGATAATTGACATCAGCAGCCCTGCAAGTGCCGAAATGACTAAGAGACGAATAATTTGATTCATGTGCTTGCCTGTATGTTGTGTACTAATCCAGTAGCATATCAGAAACGGGCGTTTTTCGGACTTGGAAAACAGCTTTTTGCCCCAATTTCACGTGGTATTGAGGGATTTAGGAATACTTATGCCAATTTATGAGTACCAGTGCCAGCATTGTGGCCACAAATTTGACAAATTGCAGAAAATTTCGGATGAACCGCTGACTGATTGCCCGGATTGTGGCAAGCCAGAATTGCAGAAACTAATTTCTGCTGCTGGTTTTCGACTGAAAGGCAGTGGCTGGTATGAGACGGATTTTAAAACCGGTAGTAAGAAAAACCTGGCTGAAACCACTAGTTCCAAAACTGATAACAACAAAGAAACCAGGGCAAAAACTGATAGCAAACCAGCGTCGAAAAGTTCGGACAAAGCCGGGTAGGTTGGGCATAAATGCCCACTCTACAAATAAGATACGGGTATGATATCGAAATAATGCGGTACTGGAATCGAATCATATTACTGGCAGGATGCCTGTGGATGTTAAGCAGCCTGTTGTCGACATTTGCGATTGCCGGATACCCAACAAATCCTGATATTTACCAGGATGTCGGCCTGCCGATTTCGCAAACTTACGACCCCGATGATTTCAATGCACATGTGCAGAACTGGGCAGTTACCCAGGGAGTGGATGGGCGTATTTATGTAGGCAACGGCAACGGCCTGCTGATTTGGGACGGTGAGCTATGGCACCGTTATTCAACGCCCAACCAGGACCGGGTGAGGGCGTTGGTTCAATGGCATGATGGCCGTGTCTATGTCGGTACGGTCAATGATATCGGCTATTACGCAGCTGATGAGAAGGGTGAGCTGGTTTTTACCTCCTTGCTGGATTCACTGGATTCTGATTCCCGGCGGTTTGGCGAAGTCTGGTCGATTGCCGCAAATGATGACCATATTATTTTCAGCAGTACTGAAAGCATCCTGCTTTACAACGGTGAATCACTGCGCGTAGTCGAAGGCATTACTCCCGGATCAAACCGGGTATTTAATATTGCCGGCAGCTTTGTCCTGTTTCCCGATGATGCAGCGCCACTGGAAATACCTGTAGATGAAATGCAGCTCCTGCGAGATTTTCCTATTGTCGGGTTACCGATTGGCGCAAAAGTCAGGGATATCCTTACATCTCCCGATGGGCAGCGGCTGATAATAACTTCTCGGCAGGGTATTTATAAATGGTCTGATGAGGGGGCACAGCAAATCCTTGCAACTGATGCCTTCGGAACGGATGTGGATATTTACAGCGGCTATCGTGCCGGTGATGGTTTTTATTACCTGGGCAGCCGCCGTCACGGCCTGTTTATTTTTACCCCGGATTTCCAGCTGGTTCGACGCTATGGGCAAAAGGATGGTATTGGCCTGGATACAATCCTGGATATTAATGAGGATAGCCAGGGAGGTATCTGGTTATCAGGCCTGCCGGGCGTCAGCCGGATTACGCCTGCACATAGCTACAGCCATTATGGGACTAAAGAGCAGAATATCGGTTCAGCTGACCTGCAGGCCTGGCGGGATACCCCGATTCTTGCCGGATTTTCGATTTATTCACTGTCTCCCGTTTCAAGGCCAATGGACAGCCCCGGATTTCAGGCATTAAGCAACTGGAATAAAAATACTAACTATATTCTCGACCTGGGTGATGAAGCCCTGGTGGCCGCAGCGGAAGGAGTCTTTAGCCTGATGGTTAATGCTGACGGTGAAATTGAAGCGACAGGGTCAGAAGTCCCCATGGCTTCAGTCATGCCTGCAGATCATCTGGTACTCGATCCAGTTGTGTCGACAGCAGGTAATCCGGTTGTTTACGCCGCTACCTCAGCAGGCTTGTTTCGCCTGTATAAGAATACCGGGGTATGGCAGTCGGAAAAACTTCCCGGAATTGATGAACCGCTTAAGTACCTGAGTTTTGACCTCGCGGGTGATCTCTGGGCCGGCACCTCTAATCAACGTGTATTCAGGCTAAGTCGCGGTAGCCTGGCAGCCAGTCAACCTGAAATAGTATTGTTTAGCACTCAGCACGGCCTCGGCCCGAATAATGTATTCCCATTGCGCCTTGGTGAAAAATTCTACTTCGGTACTGATGGCGGTTTGTTTGACTACGCCCCCGAGCGTCAACCGGAATTCCAGTCGGCTGCCGGTTTCCCTAAAATTTTCCATACCCCGGAAGAGGACTTTTTCCGCTGGATGATCGATAGCCAGGATAATTTCTGGTATCGCATCGGCAATCATACCGGGGTGGCCTGGCTCCAGGCTGATAACAGCCTTGTAGCAGATGAACAGATAACCCAGCCGCTGCCATTCAGGAGCGCGACGGGCTTTTTTGAAGCGGGTGATGGTGCCATCTGGATATCCCAGGCAGATGGCGGGGTGTACCGCCTCGGTCCTGATCTGGTGCATGCACGAGGTGCTGCTGTACCCCATCAGGCTGCATTAGCGATTACCGAGGTTAGTAATCTCGTTAGTGGCGAAATTTTATATGGCGGACATGGCATAGTGGCAATTCCTAATTTGCCCACTGAAGCGGATTCGTTGCGGATTCGTTTTGCCCTCAGTGATTTTTCCCTGCCGGAGAAAACCCTTTACCGCAGTCGCCTAAGTGGCTCGGATCGCTGGAGTGACTGGCGGCGTGAGACCTGGCGGGATTTTACCCGCCTGCAGGGCGGAAAGTATGAATTCGAACTGCAGGCGCGTGATGGTTGGGGACGTGAGCAGAGCCTGGAAAGTATCAGCTTCAGGGTACTGCTTCCGTGGTATTTAAGTTTCTGGGCATGGCTGCTCTATGCAGTTTTGCTGTTGCTGGCATTGGTGCTGGCGGGTTGGCTGGGGCAGCGCTGGCGTACAGCCCGCCTGCAGGAACGAAATATTGAGCTACAGCAAACGGTGGAGGAACGCACCAGCGAAGTACGCGCAAGGGTGGAAGAGTTAAAACAAACCCAGGAACTGAAAGATCGTTTCTTCGCCAATGTTTCGCATGAATTCCGTACCCCGTTGACATTAACTATTGAGCCGCTGGAAGAAGTTGTCCGTGAACACACCGAAGGTATGGACGAGCAGGGTTTGGGTTTAACCCGGATTGCCTTGCGCAATGCCCGCAAAATGCTGGGGCTAATTGGAGAAGTACTGGATATTAACCGGCTTGAAGCTGGCAGTTTAAGACTGCTTGTGGGGGAGCATGATATTGCCGACCTGCTGCGTCGTGTTGTTCAGCGTTTTCAGCCGTGGATTAAACGTCAGCAACAGGTGCTGACGCTGAATGGTGCAGAAGAGCCGGTGATACTCTGGTTTGACCAGGACCAGATGGACAAGATGGTCAGTAATTTACTTTCCAATGCGATTAAATACAGCGGTAAGAATGCCAGAATTGATATCAGCTTGCAGGCCGGTGAAGCCTATGTTGACTTGCTTGTTTCTGACAATGGTCCAGGGATTTCTGAAGACAAACAGGAAAAAATCTTCGAACGCTATTACCAGGGTGAAACGGCTGCCGAGAATGTCTGGCCGGGTACGGGTATAGGCCTGTCGCTGGTACGTGAACTGGCTGAGCTGCACCATGGCAGTGTCGGCCTGGAGGCGAGCGCAATCGGCGCTGAATTCCGCCTGCATTTGCTGCGCGGTAATCAGCATTTTGACCAGGCTGACCTCAACCGGGACGGCGTTCCGCAAACTGAACGGCTGCAGGTGGATGAGAACCTTGACCCTGCCAAACCCGTTGACAGTGATTCTGAAGATGTCACCACAGTACTGGTGGTTGATGATAATGCCGAACTCAGGCACTTCCTGGCCTTGCGGTTGTCCGGACGCTACCGGGTACTGGAGGCGGAAAATGGGCGGCTGGGTGTAGAACTGGCTATTCGTGAGTTGCCGGACCTGGTGATATCAGATGTGATGATGCCGGAGATGGATGGGATCGAACTTGCGCAGATGCTGAAGGAAAATGAAGAAACAGCGACCATTCCTTTAATCCTGCTGACAGCCAAATCCACCAAACGGGATACGGTAGAAGGGCTTGAAGCTGGCGCTGACGATTACCTGACAAAACCGTTTGATACCTCAGAACTGATCGCCAGGGTTGCGGGTTTAATTGCCAGTCGCAGGCTTATCAGGGTTGCTGCCCTGGCTGAGTTCCAGCATCCTGAAACCGAACAGCAGCCAAAGGATGCATTCCAGCAGCGATTGGACCAGCTGATCCTTGAAAACCTGCAGGACTCCGGGTTGAATGTGGTTCGCCTGGCTGAGTTAATGATTATGGATCGAACCTCCCTGTATCGAAAATGCCAGAAATCTACCGGTATGTCCCCGATCGCATATATACGTCAATCGCGCATGCAGGTTGCCGCACGTTTACTCAAGCAGAATGGTATGTCAGTCTCAGAAGTGGCTTATGCGATCGGTTTTGAAAGCATCTCCTACTTTTCGCGTGTCTTCCGGCAGGAGTTCAATACCTCACCCTCTACTTTTGCCCGGAATGTCGGGTAAAAACTCTAATTTCTCGCGCAGAGGCGCAAAGATCGCAGAGGAAAATCAATGCCCCCGGGTTTCTCTGCGATCTTTGCGCTTCTGCGAGATTATCATTTTCTGTCGACGGGCCATTTGCTGAAAATACCTATCTAAAAGCCTAAAAGTCCATTGTTTTAACCAATCTCAGTTAATTTGCAACATCTGTGCAACTCCTTGCAACATTATTAATACTGAAAAACCCCAGCAATTGTTATAGTTGGTTCCGCAAAAAGGGG
>JADFVZ010000128.1 GCA_015222805.1 Pseudomonadota bacterium | reverse complement strand
TGGCTTTCTACTTAATTTTTGCCATTGCTATTACCGCATCTGTGCAGCTGGTTGGTGTGTACCTGGTATTTGCCAGCTTGATTATTCCGGCGCTGGCAACCAGGAACCTCAGCTACAACCGGCAACTGCCAGTAGCCTGGCTTATCGGTTTCCTGGGATATTTAGCGGGTATCAGCCTGTCGATGTGGTTTGATTATCCAACCGGTGCATTGATCGTCTGGGCGATGGCTATAGTTGCTACTGCTGCTGCCTGGTTAATACCCTCCAGGCATTCGTCATAATGGGCTTGATCCGGTATCTCGTTTTTCACTTACCTGACGGCACGTAAAACTGTCGAATTTGCATTTACCCAATATGGGTATTATTATACCCAATATGGGTACGCCTGGAAAAATGAAAAATAATACTAACAAACTCAGCATGGCTGATGCCTTGTTTTCAACGAGTCAACAAAGAGTGTTGTCCTATATCTATGGACAACCAGAAAGAAGTTTTTATGCAACTGAATTAATCCGCCTGTCATCAGGTGGTTCTGGAGCCATACAGCGCGAACTTGCTCGCCTGGAGGAAAGCGGTCTGGTTACAGTATCTCGAATGGGTGCACAAAAACATTATCAAGCCAATATTGAGGCGCCTATCTATAATGAGTTAAAAGCTATTGTACAAAAAACAATTGGACTGGCTGAGCCACTGAAAACAGTGTTGAAGCCCTTGCATGATGAAATAGATACTGCATTCATATACGGCTCAGTGGCTAAACGAACCGACCATGCCGCAAGCGATATAGACCTGATGATTATCAGCGATACCCTGAGCTATGCGGATGTCTTTGCAGCACTGGAAAAGATAACAACCGTTGTTGGTCGTGTGATCAATCCGACAGTTTATTCCTCAGAAGAATTCACACAAAGAATAAAACGGGGTAATTCATTTATTCAACGCGTTTTGTCGCAAGAAAAGCTCTGGATAATAGGTCAGGAAAGTGACATCCCAACTACATAATTTGACCAGGCCCGGGGGTCCGCTTGCAAGCGAGCCTGTGGATATTGATGAATTTAATGGGCTTAAGAACTCTGGGCTTACCCGATTAAAAGATGCCAGAATCCAGGGCATATCACTTGAAGGCCAGTTTGATCTTATTTACAACGCATCTCATGCACTCTGTCTGGCTGCATTACGCCGACATGGTTATCGAGCAAAACACCGGTATATTGTATTTCAGGTTCTCCCACATACATTAGACTTAGGACCCGAAGTTTGGCGTGTTCTTGCAAAAGGACACGACATCCGCAATCTGGGTGAATACGAAGGCGACTTAAATGTGGATGAACGCATCATTTCCAGTCTCTTGAGTGCAAGTGAAGTGGTCGCAAAGGCAGTCAAAAAACTAAAGGTTTAGCGATTGTTCAATTCAAGATATACAAGTCCAACTGAGCGTATGGGCGATGGCAATAATCGCCACCGCCGCGGGCTGGTTAATACCTGGAAACCCTAACACCGAATAACACTCATCTGACGGTGCGTTACGCCCTGCGGCTAACAGCAGCCTACACCGAACTTTGTTTGGTAGGGTGCCGAACGCACCGGGTTATTGAAGCAAACTAAGGCACTTCAAAGCTTATCAATAAACCAGGGAATAACTCGTACTGCGACCACCACCGGGATCTTTTTGCAGGGCACCGCGACCTATCAAATCCACAATATCACGGTGAGCAGTATCCACTGAACACTTAGCAAGTTTCGCCCACTTGCTGGTAGTCAGCTTACCCTCAAACCCATCCAGTAGCCTGTTCAGCACTTTAATTTGACGCTCACTTAATGGATGTTTAGAAAAACGTTCCCAAAAATGTGCTTTTGCAAGAATTTCAGCCAACACCCTTTGGGCATCTTCAATAGCACTTAACAGACAGCCTAAAAACCATTCCAGCCACCGCGTTACATCTAAACCACCTTTCTGCGACCACTCCAGGTTTGTGTAATAGTCGTTGCGCTCCACTTGTATTTGCGTAGACATACTGTAGAAACGCTGGGTACTTTTTTCTGAACGTGCCAGCAACATATCAGTCAGCGCACGGGCAATACGGCCATTGCCATCATCAAAGGGGTGAATGGTAATAAACCATAAATGAGCCAGTCCAGCCTTTAGTAATGGATTCAAGTTACTGGATTGCTCTACCCAGTCAAGGAATGCTGCCATTTCTTGAGGCAAACCAGTTGCCGGCATGGCTTGAAAATGTACTTTCCCCCGCCCTACCGGACCAGAAACAACCTGCATCGGGCCATTGCTGTCATCACGCCACTCTGCCACTCGAATTTTTGACATACCACTACGCCCAGTGGGGAAAAGCGCAGCATGCCAGGAATATAAACGTTCCATCGTCAATGACTGAGAATAATTTCCTGACGCATCGAGCATCATTTCAACGATACCCTCAACATGCCGGTCAACCTGATAAGTACCACCAACATCAATCCCAAGCCGTCTGGCAACAGAAGAACGGACCTGTCGACGCTCCAGATTCTCGCCCTCTATTTCACTCGACTTTATGACATCTTCGGTTAGCGTTTGTAACTGAGCCTCGTTGCGCAGATCAAACCCAAGGGCTTCCATCTTCCCCAGGAGATGCCCCTGGGCATAAGATACTTTAGCTACGAGTGGTGAGAGGATGCTTTCATCCCAGGTAAACGTGGGCCAACCCGTATTTTCCCAAAGATACATGACATTCTCCGCATTAATTGCAGTTATTATTGGTCATGTTCTCCGCACAAGCAAGTATTCACCGCATATTTTGCGGCTTATAGTGTTTTTGGAGATGATTTGTCCAGTAACTAGTTCATACCCGGAAACCCTAACACCGAATAATACTTACCCGACGGTGCGTTACGCCTGCGGCTAACACACCCTACCAAAATCTTCGTCATTCCCGCGTAGGAGGCTGTGTGAAAACCCAAAACTCGAAAACTCAAGTGGGAATAACTCCATATATTTCTTAATTTCAAAGGATGACGTGGAGTATTTATGCCCAAATAAACAAATAGATGGCCCATTTATTAAGTTCTACCCAAAAACAATGACTGCCAAATGATTTTCACACAGCCTCGCAGGCGGGAATCCAGTGCGTTAAGCTTGCGAACACACCGGCGATTTGTATATTTAAAGGGTCCCGTCCCCGTTAATCCCAAAATCGTATACCCCCCTAATCGTCTTCCCGGAATTGCGAATAGCAATATCCGGGATCCAGTCACGCTTTCTGGGTTCCGGGTTCGACTATTCGCCGCCCCGGAATGACGAGGCATGAATAAACTACTACGACAACCGCGCCAAAATTGCTTGACCTAAATCGGCTGGCGAACGCACGGTAGAAACATTGGCTTCTTCAAGCGCTGCATACTTGGCATCAGCGGTACCCTTACCACCGGCAATAATCGCACCGGCATGGCCCATGCGTTTGCCCGGAGGAGCGGTAACACCGGCAACATACGCCGCTACGGGTTTAGTCACATAATCAGCAATAAATTCAGCCGCCTGCTCTTCAGCATCGCCACCGATTTCACCGACCATAATAATGCCTTCGGTTTCAGGATCGTCCTGGAACAGACGCAGGCAATCGATAAAGTTCATGCCGTTAATCGGGTCACCGCCGATACCAATGCAAGTCGTTTGACCCAGCCCAACAACCGTGGTCTGGTAAACCGCTTCATAGGTCAGGGTTCCCGAGCGGGATACTACGCCAACCTTGCCTTTCATATGGATATCACCGGGCATAATACCGATTTTGCATTCATCCGGGGTGATAATGCCGGGACAGTTTGGACCAATCAACCAGGTATCTTCCATCTCGGAAATGACCGCTTTAGCGCGGATCATATCCTGCACCGGAATACCTTCGGTAATCGCAACAATCACCCGAATACCGGCATCAGCCGCTTCAAGAATGGCGTCAGCCGCGAACGGTGGCGGTACATAAATCACGGTCGCTTCAGCACCCGTTTCAGCTACGGCATCTTTCACCGTATCAAACACTGGTAAATCCAGGTGGGTGTTGCCACCTTTACCCGGGGTAACCCCGCCGACCAGCTTAGTGCCGTAGGCTATTGCCTGTTCGGAGTGGAAAGTACCCTGGTTGCCGGTAAAACCCTGGCAAATAACTTTGGTGTCTTTATTAATTAATACACTCATTTCAGTATTCCTATGCAGCCGCCGCGATTGCTTTCGCCGCCGCGTCGTTCAAATCTGTTGCGGTGATGACCGCCTGACCACTGTCTGCCAATATTTGCAGGCCTTTTTTTGCATTGTTACCTTCAAGACGCACAACAATCGGTACTTCGACACCCACTTCCTTAATCGCCTGGACAATACCCTCGGCGATAAAATCACAACGAACAATGCCACCAAAAATATTCACCAGGATGGCATCTACATGCTCACCGGATAAAATCAGTTTAAACGCATTGGCAACCCTTTCAGCATCCGCAGTACCGCCCACATCCAGGAAGTTGGCAGGATCACCGCCACTGAGTTTAATCACATCCATGGTCGCCATGGCCAG
>JADFVZ010000023.1 GCA_015222805.1 Pseudomonadota bacterium | reverse complement strand
TTGCCGCTATAAAATACTTCAGCGCCGACCCAGGCTCCATTTTCCCAGCGGCGGTCGAGGACCAGGCTGTATTTCTGCTTCGGCCGTCGTAACAACTCGGCACCGGTGGATTTATCTTCGGTGTCCTGCAGGGTTCCATTAGCAGTAAATTGCCAGGCACCTGCCTGCAGGGAATACTCTGCTTCCAGCCCGTCAATCGCCGCTTTATCGATATTTATTGCCTGGAAATCTATACCGGCAAAGGCGATCATGTCATCAATTCGGGTACTGAAGAAGCTTATGTCCAGGTTTTGCTGCTGGTTAATACTCCAGCGCAACATCAGTTCGGTTGAAGCCGATGTTTCAGCATCAAGGTTCTGATTGCCGGCAAATAAACCAAAAAATCCAGGAGAATATAACTCACCCATGGTCGGTGCACGATATGCTGTTCCATAGCTGGCGATCAACTTCAGGCTATCCCCCATAGCAAATCCCCAGGCAGCGCTGCCGCTGAGGTTGTTGCCATAAACGCTGCTGTCGTCAAAACGCAGGGCAAACTGTCCGTCACCCAGGCTGGTTTCCAGGCTCAGGCCTGAGTAGGCTGCCAGGTTGTGCCGACTTTCATTATAATTATCCCGGCTGCGGCCGCTTTCAGAGTCATAATCAATACCAAAGGTCAGTTGTTTACCATCGAGATCAAGCTGACCCTGCCAGTCTGTGGAAATGTGGTCGCTAACCAGGGCAGAAGTACCGTAAGTGGTTTGGGTATCAAGATTATCTTTGGTGTAACCGAAGTTAAGCGACTGCTGCAGTTTACAACTACCGCAGAATTCCCATGCCAGGCCAAAAACACGCTGCTGTGAATCCGATATGCCCTGGTCAAATTCATTTTCATTATCGGTATACAGCAAGCTGTATTTCAGTGAACTGTTTTCTGTAGTTGCGTAACGCCCACGCAGGGAGAGGTTCCAGGTGTTGTAACCGTCTTTATCCGGGTCATAAGCAAATCCATTTTCATTTTGCGTCGAAAATCCGTTACTCTCGCGCCAGTCTGCAGTCATGCTTAAAGCGCTATTTTGCTGATGGTAACCGGCAGAGGCGCTGACTTCTTTAGTTCCAAAACTACCGTAGGTCGCCCGGCCTGTGAGCCGATTGGCTTCACGGGTAAAGATCTGGATCACCCCGCCGATGGCATCAGCTCCGTAAAAGCTGGCACGCGGCCCGCGTACAATTTCGATTCGTTCTATTTGCGCCAACGGCAGGTTTTCCCACGCCAGTGAACCGGTATTGGTTGAATTTACCCGCACCCCATTGATTAAAACCAGGGTGTGGTTGGAGTTGGTGCCGCGTAAAAACAGGCTGGTCTGTGCACCGGCCGGACCCGAGCGAACAATATCAATGCCGGTTTGCAAACGCAGCAGCTCCAGCAGGTCCGGGGCCTGCGAGAGTTCGATCGCAGCGCGGTCAATGATGCTGACACTGGCGAGGGTATCGATCGACTCTTCTTCAACCCGGGATGCTGTTACCAGCATGGTTTCAGTAGAATAAGTAGTGTTGTTGAATGATTCTTCAGCCTGGGCTGAAACGTTATTAGAAAAAGTAACGGCCAGAAATATGGCCGGTAAAACTCTGGGTATTGTGGTTTTCATGGAATGCCTCCGTTACGCTCACCCGCGATTGGCAAGTGACAGGAGGATATGGACAGATAAACTGACCAAAATCGCCCGCCGCGACTTGCCGTTCAATATCATCAGGCCGGTCTCCGGACTTGCGATTAATGTTTCTGCGATACGCCTTCCCGGAATACATCCAGTGGCCAGGAAATTGAATTCTTGATGAACTAAATTCCATATGTATCGCTTCAACCGCTTACCGTTGCGGGGGCAGTGCCGGACTTTAACCGGCTTCCCGTTTCAATGCTGACTAACTTTTGTTACCCAGACATCACCTGAAACAATTCCGACAGCATCACTGCCGGGACGGGGATTATAACAGTATGAAATTAAGAGTGTTGGCCCAAAGCAGTCACTTTTCCCTTTATTCCATTTTAAAATATTCCCTTTGCTTGCCTGGATACAAAATACGAAAGGAGGATAATAAGTATGCATTAGTTAGAATTAGTGGCCAGAGACAACCCAGCTGAACACATATAAGCGAATATCCTGAAATCCACTTAACCTTAATCCCAAACATCTGAGTATTCTTTGGTAATAACCAAAGCTTCATTTCTAAGCTGTATACCGACGATTTCAAGGCATGCACGCCAGTCATAAATATATGATATGGTCAAAAACTATCTAGTCTATTCCCAATAATAAACAACACCAAAGGAACCATGATTATGTATTCAACCATATATAAGTTCACAAAAATCAAAGCCCTACTTTCTATCACTTTACTTTTCATTTGTAGCACTACACTTGCTGATAGCATCGGTTGTAATGATACATTTGTACAATTGGACCCAGCAGCATTAATTATTCATGTTGACCCCACTGGGGTGGATGATACCGAAAATATTCAGTGCGCCCTGGATGCCTCTACTGCTGCCGGGGTGCCCACCGTAAAGCTTGGTAAACATAGTTATAAAATCAGCCGTTTAGACATAGATGATTTCAAGGGTGCCTTTGATGGCACAAGTATTACGACAACAACTATTCAGGTACTAGATCAGTCCATAGATTGCGCAGCTCTTGCTGATACGAATAGTCTTTCTGCTGCCATAACATTTCATAAAGGTGAGCCTCGGGTACGCTTCATGACAATTCAGGCAAACGACCCATGTATGAACAGCTCTACTATATGGTCACTATTATCTTTTACGGGCAGGCCTGGAAGTGAGCCGGTGTGTGGTAACGATGTTATCTTTGCCACCGTAGACCGAGTTAAACTCATTGAAAGCGGAGCTGATAAGGTTAGTTATCCTATAAGCGTAGTAAATGAGTTTGCGAATGGATGCACCAATAATTTGCTTGGCACATTCAAATTAAATCGAAGTGAAATAATAGCCCAGCGTGGTATTTTTTTAGGTATGAAGAGCGGTGCTCAGGTAGATATTAATTTCAATAAATTTACCTTGCGGTTGGGTTTGGGTATTCGCATGAGAAACGCCTATCAATCAACAACTATTTATGCAAATGAGTTTACATTCGTAGTAGATAAAACTCCCGGTATTGATTTCGGATTTATTTATCTTGAGGCCAGTTCAACAGCTCCCAATTTTAATCGGGTGGTGATTCATCAGAATAAATTTGATGTTACTGACGCACAATGGGGCTTGGTGGTATATCTTAAAAGCCATACCGCCACCAAAGTAATCTCAGCAATAATTACGGATAACATCTTAAGCAATGTTAGTAACCCTGCTAGTCAGGACATACTATTTACCCGTGCCCGGGGTGATGGTGTACAAAATGGTTTGATGTCGGGTAACTCATTGGGACGTGCTGATGGGATAAAAGTTGAAGGCAATATCAATTGGACAGTTACTGAAAATTTGAATTTTAATCAAACAGCAAACAGCCAAAATATTTACCTAAATGGCGCCACATCTAAATGTATTATCGGCCCAGGTCAGAATGCAAGCGTGACAGACTTTGGTGTTAATAACTTTATTTTGTAATTCGAGGCTAGAGTCAAATGCTTTAAGTCATTTGAAATGATGCGCATTTGACTCTGGCGAACACACCATTACATCATCCCGGTTTCTAGCCGCGCTACTTCCGACATCATCTGGGTAGTCCACGGGGGATCAAAAACCAGCTCTACCTCAACTTTATCGATAGTGGGAATAATGGCCACTTTACAGCGCACATCATCAACAATGATTTCCCCCATGCCGCAACCGGGGGCGGTCAGGGTCATCTGAATGTGGGCGGTACGGTGGCCTGGCGAATTGCGTTCCAGCTTTGCAGAATAGATCAGGCCCAGGTCAACGATGTTCACCGGGATTTCCGGATCGTAACAGGTCTCCATCTGTGCCCACATCAATGCCTCAACATCGGTATCACTGGCATCTTCTGCCAGGGTTGGCGGCAACACCGGCTGTTTGCCGATGGCATCGGCATCTTCACCGGCAATGCGGAATAAATTGCCATCCACAAACACGGTAAAGGAACCACCCAATGACTGGGTAATATAGCCCGGGGTGCCCGCAGGTATGTCGACATGATCCCCACTGGGGATCATTACAACATCACAATCACGTTCAAAACGAACCGGTTCTGAAGATTGGGAATACATAGCAGTAATCTGTGGTCCGGTTTATTTGATCTGCGACTGCTGGTAATTCTGCTCACCAACACGTTCGATCAAGTCCAACTGTGTTTCCAGCCAGTCAACGTGCTCTTCTTCAGAAACAAGAATTGTGCGGAGCAGGTCGCGACTGGCGAAATCATTGATAGACTCGCAGTAGACAATACCGGCCTTGAGGTCAGGAATGGCATCCATTTCCAGTGCCAGGTCCCCGGTCAGCATTTCTTTAGTGGTTTCACCGATGCGCAGGCGGCCCAGGTTCTGCATATTGGGCATGCCTTCCAGGAATAAGATGCGATCAATCAGCATATCCGCATGCTTCATTTCATCGATGGATTCTGCCTTTTCATATTCTGCCAGCGCTACAAGACCCCAGTCCTGGAAAATCCGCGAATGCAGGAAATACTGGTTAATGGCAATTAACTCATTGAACAGGGCCTGGTTCAGGTGCTCGATAACTTTAGCGTCGCCTTTCATTTTGAATCCTTTGGTAACAGACAGAATAAGGGATGCTCATTATACCGATCATCTGCGCCTGCGGTAAGCGCCCGGCATTCGAAAATATGGATATTCAGGCTACAACGGTCAATGTAGGCACAGAAAAACACTGTTCATTAGCTGTGGCAGGTGACTGCAGGGTGGTTTCGCCGGCTTGTTGCAGGATTCGCATAGCTTCACCCGCACACTTCCCGCAGGTCGTTGCAACGCCGGTAGCAGCGGACAATTCACGCAGGGTCGTTGCACCCTTGGCAATAGCAGCCTTAATCGTGCTTTCGTTTACAGCATTGCAAATGCAGATATACATGCAGAATCCCTGAGCGTGATAACAGTCCTTATTTAAATGCAAATGAGAACCATTGTCAACTAAAGAGAGACTACAAGGCTATTTCTTACCGCTGGGGTTGTTTTCCAGGACGACATTACCAATCTGGTTTTTTTCATCACCGATAATCGGCCCAAACTGCGTATCGCTGTTGGCTGCCGCATTAATCACCGTCGCCCAGGCAGCTACATTCTGTGCCAGCTCCTGCGGGTCAATCTTATCCAGGGTATCGTTTGCCGTGTGGTGCCAGTCAAAATAACGGGTGCCATCCTGGCTCAGGTCGATCACCGCTACGCCGGCAGCCCTCAAACGCCCTACATCGGCACTGCCACCCGCTTTGTTTTCAAGGTCAAGTTCGATGCCTAAGGGTTTCAGTTCTTTTGCCAGCTTGTGAATCGCCGGAAGCGCTTCATTGCTGACGTTTGCACGAATACGATAGACCCGACCGGCACCAAAATCAGACTCGCCACCGAGTACAAAACGATCCATTTCCCCGGCATGTGCTGCAGCAAATGCTTTGGCACCATAAAGCCCTTGCTCTTCGTTGGCAAAAGCGACCACCCAGATACTGCGAAGAGGCCTTTGGCCGGCCGCTACCAGCTTTGCAGCAGCGGTCATGATGCCGATCCCGGCGGCATCATCAATGGCACCGGTTCCCGGATCCCAGGAATCCAGATGTCCGCCAACAACAACTATTTCATCAACTGCAGTAGCGCCGGTTATTTCGCCAATCACATTGTGGGAAGTGTATTCGCCCTTATAGCCGGAGCTGATTTCAAGCGCCAGGCTAACAGGCTTGCCCCTGGCAATTGCATGACTGAGGAGATCGGCATCCGGATTGGATAAAGCCGCCGCCGGTACCGGCATACCTTTTTCCGGCTCTTTATGCTGGGAGTTGCTGATACCGCCCGTATGCGGCGAGCGTTCTGTGTCAGTACCGATAGAGCGAATCAACAGGGCCAGCGCACCTTTTTGATTCGCCATATAAGGACCTCTTGAGCGGGCAGTTACCGCCGGGCCGTAACCCGCACCGTTTTTATGCCGTTCCATGCGATTACTGATATAGGCAATCTTTCCTTTCAGGCTACCATCGGCCGCAGCTTCAAGATCCTTATAGGTTTTAAACTCAACAACTACAGCCGTAATTTCACCGGCCGTAGCCGGGCTGCCACCAAGGCCGATTATCGTCAGTGGCTGGGTAAATGGTGCGATCATTCGTGCACTTTCTGTACCCCGCACCCAGCGCGGGAAAGTTACCGGCTCGGTCCAGACTTTATCAAAACCCAGCTCGGTAAATTTATCCCCCATCCATTGCACCCCTTCTGCGTCTTTAGCGGTAGCGGGCATGCGTGCACCCACTTCGGTGGTAAGGGATTCAACCAGCTGCCAGGCCAGGTTACTGTCCATTGCCCGTTGCTGCAGCTCGGTGAGCTGACCGGCACTGACAGTTAAGGAGGCAGTGAGACTCATGGAAATAAACAAAAACCCGATAATACGGGCTGTTAATCGTTGTTTGTTAATCATTCAATATTTATCCATTATGTTGCATAAACCCGGCAATGCCATCAAGCAGCATTTGCACCGAAATAGCGACCAGCAGCATTCCCATCAGGCGCTCTGTAGCAATAAGTCCGCGCCTGCCCAGGACTTTCTTTAATTTATTGGCCGGTAATAAAATCATTGATGATGCTGCCCAGGCAATAACCACTGCAAGTGTCCAGTCCAGCATCCGAGAAGGTTCATCGTTACTGATAATCAGCAATGTCGCGATTGCGGAGGGGCCGGCCACCATGGGAATCGCCAGGGGCACCAGCAGCGGTTCACCATTAATCTCTTCTTCAATCTGCGCTGAGCGGGCAACCGGGAAGACCATTTTCAGGGCAATCAAAAACAGGATAATACCACCGGCAACCTGGATGGACTCCTGGCTCAGATGCATAGTACTGAGGATATTGCTGCCAAAATAAAGAAACAGCAATAATATAATCAAGGCAAGTAACAGCTCCCTGATCACAACCCGGGTGCGCCGCTCGGGTGCTACTTTATCCAGGACGGATAAAAAAACAGGGATATTCCCCAGTGGATCCATGGTCAGGAACAGCAGCGTTGCTGCGGTGGTGATTTCCATACCTAAGTAACGATACCCGCTAAATGTGGCTCAAAATGTTTCAGTGCGCGCCGGTAAACATCCCGTTTAAATGAAATAACATTCTCAGCGGGATACCAGTAATCCACCCAGCGGAAACTGTCGAACTCCGGGGTCTCATGGCAGTCCAGTTGCAGGTTTTGCTCTTCCACAACCAGTTTGAGCAGGAACCAGACCTGTTTCTGGCCGATACACAAAGGCTTGGAATGACGGCGTAAGTACCGTTGCGGCAACTTATAGCGCAGCCAGCCAGGCGTCGCCGCAACCAGCTCTATGTGCTCGGGCTGCAGTCCGGTTTCTTCTTCCAGCTCACGGTACATGGCTTCTTCCGGGGTTTCATCGGTATTCATTCCACCCTGGGGAAACTGCCAGCCGTTCTTACGCACCCGACGCCCCCAGAACAGGCGCGCATCAGACTCGCGATAAATTATAATACCGACATTAGGCCGATAACCATCTGGATCAATCATTCCTGATCTCTAATAAATTCTTCAATGCCTATATGCTAATCTATATTATCAATCACTAGCAAACTACTTTTAATTAAGAGAGCCCCCGGCCCGCCAATTTGAGCACACAAGACTAAATCCATGCGCCACAATTACCCAAAAGCCACTATGCTCTCGCTACTGGCTATCTGCTTGCTGAGCCTGCTGATTGCCCTGAAGTCCGGCTCGGTTGCAGTTGGCTGGCAGGACCTGTGGCAGATCATCAGCGGCGGGGAAAATGAATGGCGGGAGCTGGTTCTCAAGCTGCGCCTGCCGCGGGCAATGGCAGCCCTGGTTACCGGTGCCATGCTGGCCCTGGCGGGCAGCCTGATGCAGGTGCTGCTGAGAAACCCGCTTGCAGATCCCTACATTATGGGTGTTTCCGGTGGTGCGGCATTCGCCGCCCTTGGTGCCATGCTGTTGGGCGTTGCCGCTACATTCATTCCAGTTGCTGCATTTATTGGTGCCTTAAGCTCGATCTTGCTGGTGTTTGCCGTTTCCCGCGGCAGCGGCCCCTGGAGCAGCACCCGGATGCTGCTCAGCGGTGTGGTGCTGGCGGCTGGCTGGGGCGCTTTAATCAGCCTGATACTGGCACTCGGGCCGGATAACTCACTGCGCGGCATGCTTTTCTGGCTGATGGGCGACCTCAGTAATGCCTCCGTACCGCTGGCCGTGTGGATAGCCTTTCCGATCCTGTTACTGCTGCTGATGCTACGCTCGCGCAGCCTGAATATCCTCGCGCTGGGTGAAGTTACCGCCGCGGCACTGGGTGAAAATACTAAACAGCTGGGCTGGTTTATCTACCTGCTGGCTTCACTATTAACTGCAATGGCGGTATCAATCGCCGGCAGTATCGGCTTTGTCGGCCTGATCATTCCTCATGCCATGCGTTTATTAATCAGCAGTGATCACCGCCTTTTATTACCTGCCAGTGCACTCACCGGTGGCAGCTTTTTAATCCTTGCAGATACACTGGCAAGAACGGTCGCCGCACCCCTGCAATTACCGGTAGGTGTGATCACTGCCTTGACCGGTGTGCCGCTGTTTCTCTACCTGCTGCATCGTGCCAGGGTGCAGACATGAATGAGGCAGGCACAAGCATGCTGCGTACCCGCGGCCTTGGCCTTGAAATACCCGGCCGGGTGCTGCTGGAATCACTCGACTGGCAAATCCAGCGGGGTGAAACCTGGGCCCTGCTGGGGCGCAATGGCAGTGGCAAATCCACTTTACTGCACACCCTGGCGGGTGTCCGTCCGCTACAGTCAGGAACTATTGAACTGCCCGACCAGGGCCTTTTTCACCCGGCCGAATCTTTATCCCGACGCACAATCGCCCGACAGATGGCCTTATTGCAGCAACACACCAGCTACTCCTTTGATGCCACCGTACTGCAAATGGCCATGGCCGGCAGGCATCCCCATCTCGGGGCCTGGCAGCAGGAGTCAGCCAGGGATTTTGCTATTGCCCGGCAGGCACTGAAAGATATGGATTTAGAGGGACTTGAGCAACGCAATGTCAGCAGCCTCTCCGGCGGCGAAGCCCGACGCCTGGCATTCGCCACCATGCTGGTGCAGGAAACCCCGTTACTGCTACTGGATGAGCCCAGCAACCACCTCGATATCGGCCATCAAATCCAGATTATGCGTAAACTGCGAAGCCTGGTTGAAACAGGCAGTGCTGAAAAAGGCAGGTGCGCAGCACTGGTTGCCATCCACGACCTCAACCTCGCAGCCCGTTACTGCTCGCATGTGTTAATGCTGTTTGGTGATGGCCGCTACCTCGCCGGGCCACTGGATGAAGTCCTCAGCAGCAAACAATTATCCGAACTGTATAACTACCCGATTGAGCAATTGCTCTGGGACCAGGGCCGCTGTTTCCTGCCGGGGTAAACCCAGCCGCCGGTGCATTCGCAAGCTTACGGAACCGGGGTAGGGTGGGCATTTATGCCCACGCATCTACAACCGATACTTTGCGCGCGGGCATTTATGCCCACCCTACTTAAGCTGGCGTTCGCGAGCGAGCTGGGTATACATCTTGCCCACATTCCAGCTGATGACCATCCACACAGCCATTAATGGGACGAACAGGAAGGCAATCTGGCTGAGGCTTAATCCGAGTACGGTTAAACCTTTAAAAATCCAGCTGGCGGTGACATCGCTGCCGCGATAGACCACGGTATCGATAAAGTTCTTGGATTTATATTTGGTGGCGCGATCAACCACGGTAAACAACATTTCCTTGATCGGGCCAATCAGGCCGTAATTCATCGACCGCTGTGCTACCTGGACTGATGCAAACAGCACCAGGGTCAGGGAACTGCCAAGCACGACCATTCCCGCTGCCAGTAGCATCGGCATTAATACCATGGTGCGCGGCATGCCCAGCCAGGCAATAATCCTTGATGTCAGCACAAACTGCAGCACAAATGCAATCAGGTTTACCATCAGGTTGAGGTCGCTGAAAAATATGGTGCGCGCGCTGCCTTCAGCCGGGATCGCCTCGGACACCAGTACTGCCAGGCCGTTATAGAGAAAAGTAGCTGTCAGGTTATGCGCCAGCATTAACAGGCAAATAAAGATCAGGTATTTTGAACTGAAAACCTTGACCGCACCTTCCCAGATACTGCCGCCGATGATGGATTCAGCACGTGCGCTGCGACCCCTTGATCCGGCATGTCGTCCCAGCCAGACCGCAGCCATGGTTGCAAACAGCAGCAGGCCCGCACCTGCTAACATCAAACCCCCATTACCAATTGAATCCGCTACTATACTGGTAAACAGGGGCCCGAATACAGCACCGAGGCTGCCGCCTGCAGCTATAGTGCCGAATAATCGACGTGCCTGTTCAGCACGGAAAATATCGGCCATAAAACTCCAGAAAATGGAGACTACAAATAAGTTAAATACACTCAACCAGACATAATAGCCACGCTGCACCCAGATATCGGGCATACCGTCCTTAAACAGCCAGGCAAAAACCAGCAGGTTGCTAATGAAAAAAAGATATATACCCGGGAGGAAATAACGACGCTTAAAATGACTGACCAGATAGCCGAACAGCGGCACCAGCACCACCATGCTGATAAAAGTTGCTGTGTACAGCCACTGCAAATTATGTGCATCCGCGGCGGCAATTGCACCACGTATAGGGCGCAGCAGGAAATAACCGGTGAGCAGCAGGAAAAAATATAGAAAGGCAATGGCCAGGCGTTGCCATTCCCCCGCTTCAACTTTTAATACGCGACCAAGGTAAGACCCTTGCTGGATTTCAGCTTCCGACATTACTGGGAATCATAGCTATCAGGCTCATCTTCAGGCTCGGTTATGAGATCAAATTCCAGGGAATCGGTATATGAAGCTGAGCTATCAACTGCATCCGCAGCATCTTCCTGGATAGCCACTTTTTGCTCAGGACGGAGGCGCTCGGCGCCGCGGACAACAACCTTATCCCCCGGCTCAAGATCACCCCGTACTTCGATCCACTCCTGTTCGCTGATCCCTGTCTCGACCATCACCTGACGGGCTTTGCTGTCAGCATCTATTACAAATACTGCCGTGCCCTTGCTGCGCAATACCAGCGCATCACGCGGTACAGCAAGCACCTCCGCCCGGCTAGCCACAGGAATTCGTACCCGCAGGGCTTTTCCAACCGGATAAGCATTGGCTGGCAGGTCAAGGCGCATTTCATACACATGGGTACGCTCGCTACCCACTGCTACGAGGGTGCGAATAGGCGCCTGCAATACCTGTCCGTCGCTGATGATTTCAAGTTGATGACCTTTGTTGCTGAATTCCATGTACTCAAGGGGTGCCCGGGTAACCACTTCCAGATTGTCGACATTTACCAGCCGCAGGACTTCGGTTCCAACCGCCAGGTGTTCACCCACATTACTCAGGTGGGCCACAACAATACCCGGAAAAGGTGCGTTGACACTACTGCGGGCGAGCTCATCCCTGACTTGTTCAAGACGGACATTTGCCACCACCAGGTCACTTTCGGCCACCAGCCGATCGGAGATGACTTGCTCATACTGGGTGGATGAAGCAAGATTCTTTTTGGCCAGTTTACTTAAACGCTCTTGTTCGGCACGAAGGAATGCCAACCGGGCCTTTTCACGCTCTACCTGGGCCAGCAGTTCTCTCTGCCGCAGCTGAAGGCGAACATCATCGATCTGCGCGACTGCCTCACCTTGTTCTACCCGGGTCCCAATATCCACAACCATCAGTAAGCGACCGCTAACTTCAGCAGATATCCGCGCATCTTCGCGTGAAACCACCGTACCCGGCATCACCGCCGTTGCTACCAGCGACCGGAACTCTACCGAACTTACCTTTACCAGCGAGGGTGGCTGTTGTTCCTGTTCCTGCGCCAGGGCAGGAGCATTGCAAAGAAGTAAAATAGAGGCACTAACCACTGCGGGAATTAATTGTTTTAATTTCATTTTTTAGGCCGGTTCTACTGATTGATTATTGTTTGAATTTTCGCTCTGGTCTTCGTTCATCCGCAACAGACTGGGCAGGAGCAGCAGGGTAAACATCGTCGATACCAGCATACCCCCGACAATGACCGCTGCCATGCCGCGATACAATTCTGTTCCCGAACCCGGCATCAGCATTAGCGGCAGCATACCAAAAATACTGGTCATGGTGCTCATCAAAATCGGCCGCAGGCGAAGACGGACGGCGGACTCAACCGCATCTTTGCGCGACATACCCTCGCGCTCGGCATCACGAGCACGGTACACCAGTAGGATGGCGTTATTTACAACCAGGCCTAGCAGGATGACAAAACCGATCATGGTCAGCAAGTCCATTGCCTGTCCGCCACTGGATTTCAACATAAAGTCCATAATACGTATGCTGATAATCCCGCCAACCGTTGCCATCGGGATGGTCAGAACCACCAGCAGTGAATCCCGAAATGACTTAAACAATGCAGAGATAAGTAAATATAAAATAATAATCGCCAGCAAGAAACTGCCCGACATGCTCTTTAATGCCTGTGACAGGGCTTCGGCTGTACCGTGGTAAGAAATCAGGCTGCCTGCCGGCATTAGAGGTTCGATCTCGGGTACCACTTTAGACTTAATTGCAGTAATCGCATCTTCTAGCGGCATGCCTTTGGGTGGAGTTACCTGTAGGGTTAAGGTGCGCCGGCGATCAATCCTGCGAATCTCGGTTGGACCGGCGGTGCGGGTCACCTGTGCCAACTCACCGACAGTTTGTATTTCACCGGAAGGTGTTGCCAGCGGTAATGCAGCGAGTTCCTCCGGGGTATCCCATTCATCCGCCCTGAGGATGATATTCAGCCTGCGAGTACCGTCGAAATACTCACC
The DNA here is from genome assembly GCA_015222805.1 of Pseudomonadota bacterium. Lineage (GTDB taxonomy): Bacteria > Pseudomonadota > Gammaproteobacteria > Xanthomonadales > SZUA-36 > SZUA-51. The sequence goes on along the minus strand of JADFVZ010000023.1, from coordinate 20,231 downwards.
CAGGAATGCACCTGACCCCAGCGCCCGTATCGCTGTCGCTGTAAGCGAACGGTTCCAGCCTACTTCGGCAATCCGGCGGTCATTCGGAATCAGGCGGATTTCAGGCTCAGCCAGTTCCAGGCCAGGCAAGGGGCGCACATTGGCCCCCGGAATTGCCTGCATGATCGCAGCAAAGCCAACCTGGCCCGCTGCTATCAGTGATTCAAAATCATCGCCCTGCAAGTCGACATCAATGGTCCTGCCGCCGCGTGAGCCGCGAAATACCGGTGCCCTGGCAAGGAAGCCGAAGGTATCAGGGAAGCCCTGCAAAATCTCACCATTTACCATCTCAATGATGCGATCCATATCCTGTGGATCTTTGGCCTGCAGGCCGAAGAAAGCCCCGCTGCCGAAGAAACCCAGGAAGTAATTACCGATCTCCGGGGATTTGCCCTTAAGGTAGGGTGAAAAACGCGCATCGATTACTGAAGTTAATTCAGCTTCTGCCGTATCCACATTCAAACCCGGTGGGGTAACGATAAAACCAAAAGCGAAATTCTGTTTGCCTTCCGGTAAATAATCGGCGGCCGGCTTTAACATCAACGCAAGCAATATCGGTAGGATAGTTAGGCCTAAAACCCAGGACCAGCGCCGTTTTTTACTGTTTGTGGCCAGCATGATTTTATCAGTAATGGCACGCCACCAATGGCCGTGCTTATCTTCAATATTACCTGAGCGCACCCAGCGGGCAGCTGCAGAGGGTAGCACTGTGACCGCTACAATCAGTGAAGCAACAACTGATACTGATATGGTGATTGCAAGATCGGCAAACAGCTGACCGGCTTCATCTTTCAGGAATACTACCGGCATAAAGATGGCTACAGTGGTGGCAGTTGAGGCGACTAAAGCACCCCATACCTGGCTCGTACCACGGTCACTGGCTTCATCACCGCTAAGCCCCTGTTCCCGTTGCCTGAAAATATTTTCCAGCACCACAATGGCCGCATCCAGCACCATGCCGGTGGCAAATGCCATGCCGGCCAGGGAAATAATATTCAGTGTCCTGCCCGTCAGGTCAAGAACAATAAAAGCCGCAAACAAGCACAATGGAATCGCCAGGGCAACTATCAGGGTTGCCCGGAAGCGGCGCAGGAACCACCACAACACAGTAACCGCCAGCAGCATCCCGAGAATCAGGTTATTGCGCACCATGCGTACCGAGGCATTGATATAGATGGTTTCATCGTAAACCTGGGTGATATAAAGACCGGCAGGCTGCAGCAGGTTCTCTTCCAGCTCGGTTACCGCCGCTTTTATCCCATCCATGACTTCAAGTACATTGACCCCAGTTTCGGGTGAGACATTCATCGCAATGGATGGTCCACCGTTTTGGCTAATGACACCATCGCGGTCCTGTAGCACCCGTGCAACAGTAGCAATATCCCGTAATCGAACGGGGTGGTTGTCACGCCATTCCAACACCAGGTCACCAAGCACATCGACGTTATACTGGCCAGCAAAACGGATGGTGTAGCGACGCCTGCCCACATCAGCCGTACCGGCTGAAATATCTTTATTGCTACCTAAACGTGAACCGATACGGGTAATATCAATACCCAGGCTGGCGGCTTTGTAGGGGTCAAATGAAATCCGTACTTCATCCGAACGGCCGCCAAATGCACCGCTGCTTGCCACTCCGGGCACCCGTTCCAGTCGTGGCAGAACCACGTCATCCACAAAGTCCTGGTAACTGGCAATTTCGCGCGGGTTATCCGGCAAAGCGCGGATTGCAAACCAGGCGATCGTATTGCGGAAACCACCACCACCGACATTAATAATTGGTTCGGTGATATCGACCGGATAACGGGGCACCTGGTTCAGCGCATTCATCACCTCAACCAGTGCCCGCCCCATATCGGTATCTATATCAAATTCAAGGGTAATTGATCCGCCGCCCTGTGCAGAACTGGATGACATTTGGCGTACACCGGGCAGTCCACGCAAAACATCTTCCTGCGGCTCGATAATTTCAGACTCGATCTCAAGCGGCGCGGCTGCACGCCAGCCAGTATTAATTGAAATAACCGGGCGCTCGATATCCGGTGACAACTGCACCGGCAGGCGAAACAGGGAAATAATGCCAAACAGGGTAATCAGTATGCCGGCAACGGCTACAGCTACCCGGTTTCTCAGTGATGCCCGGGTCAGCAGCATTGCCCGGACCCCGGCATATGTTTCAGTTTAATTAGTATATTTAGACGCAACATCCGGACATTTTACGCTGAATTTAGCCTCACGGATGGTGCTCAGGGTAGAAAGTGCGGAATATAAGCTAGAATGAGCTGATGAAACTAACAGCCATTAATATTTATCCGGTTAAATCCTGCCATCGGGTAGAACTAACAGAGACCCGGATCACCCCCCTTGGGCTTGACCATGACCGCCACTGGATGCTGGTTGATGACCAGCATAGGTTTATCAGCGCTCGGCGTTACCCGAATTTACTCCAGCTCTCGGTTGAAACCGGCCCGGCAGGTTTTATTGCTGCCTATCCGGGGCTGCCCGGAATCTATGTTCGTCATCCTCAGGATACTGCCAAACGTTACCCTGCCAAAATTTGGCATGATGAAGTTGAAGTCCATGATGCAGGCGAATCTGCAGCCGACTGGTTCAGCCAGGTTATTGGCAAGCCCTGCCGCCTGGTCTGGTCGGCAACGGACAGCGCCCGTTTATTAAAGCCCGGCAGCTACCCGCCACCACCGGTACCTGCCGGAGGACGACAAATTGCTTTTACCGATGGCATGCCTGTGCTGCTGGCTAATGAAGCCTCATTGTCCGAACTCAACAAGCATCTTGATACCGCGATCAGCATGCATCGGTTTCGACCTAACCTGGTGGTCAACGGCAATCAGGCCTGGGAAGAAGAAAGCTGGCAGCTAATCCGGATTGGCGAGGTGGAACTGCAGGCAACAAAAACCTGCGTGCGCTGCATTCTCACCACCTCGAATCCGGATACCGGAGAACGCGACCCACTACGGGAACCATTAAATACCCTAACTAACATTCATAACCAGGCAGGCCGGGGACCTATCTTCGGGATGCAGTTTGTGGCCTTGAACAGCGGCAAAATCCAAATTGGTGACAAGCTCACGATCGGGTAATTTTCCTACTTGCATCAGCTTTTGACGAGTGTACAATTTCGGCTATATGAAAGTAAGCCTGACTATAGGCAGGAAACCCCCAGAAAATGAGCGTTACAAGTAACAAGCAGGAGTGGGACTACATCATTGTTGGTGCCGGATCAGCCGGTTGCGTGCTGGCAAACCGTTTATCAGAAAACCCGGCCACCAAAGTACTGCTGCTGGAAGCCGGCGGCAAAGACTGGAACCCCTTCATTCATATGCCTGCCGGACTGGCTAAGCTGGTTAATATTAAATCGATTAACTGGAATTATGAAACTGAACCGGAAGCTGCACTGAATAACCGCCGCCTGTACTGGCCGCGGGGCAAGGTGCTTGGCGGATCCTCATCTATTAACGCCATGTGTTACTGCCGTGGTCACAGCATGGATTACGACAACTGGGCAATCGCCGGCAATAATGGCTGGGATTACACTTCTGTCCTGCCCTATTTTCGCAAAGCCGAAGATCAGGAGCACGGTGCCGATGTCTACCACGGTGTCGGTGGTCCACTTTCAGTTCGGGATTTACGCTATCACAATCCTCTGTCTGAAACTTATTTAGAGGCTGCCGAAGAACTTGGCTACACCCGCACCCGCGATTTCAACAATGATCATCAGCGCGGTTTTTCCTACTACCAGGTAACCCAGAAAAATGGCCGTCGCTGCAGCACGGCAGTTGCTTATTTGAACCCGGCGATCAAACGCCCCAACCTTAGCGTGATAACCCATGCGCTTGCTGGAAAAATCCTACTCGACGGCAAACGCGCTGTCGGCATCCAGTACACTCGCAAAGGCAAGACAGAAACCTGCTATGCGGGCGAAATACTGCTTTCCGGTGGGGCGATAAATTCGCCACAGTTATTGCAATTATCCGGTATCGGTGCCGGTTCACAACTGCGTGAAGTCGGGGTTGAAGTCAACCACGACCTACCCGGTGTTGGCGAAAACCTGCAAGACCACCTGGATATATGCACCCTGGTAAAGACCCGGGAAAAAATCACCTATGACCATTTAAATGAACTCACCGCCGGTATCCGCTATATCTTTTCCCGCGGCGGCCCCGCCAGCTCTAATATTGCCGAAGCGGGCGGCTTCCTGCTATCTGATCATGCCGAGGATGACCGACCTGATATCCAGAGCCATTTTGTACCTGCGCAACTGGATGATCATGGACGTAATATCCTCCCCGGGCATGGCATGACTATTCATGCCTGCCAGTTAACCCCCAAAAGCCGCGGCAACCTGCAAATTAAATCTGCCAACCCGGCCGAGGCGCCTTCTATACGCCCTAACTACCTCAGCCACCCGCATGACGAAAAAATCATCCTCGCCTGTGCCAGGCTGGGGACCCAGCTTTTTGCCACGGATGTTTTCAAATCCATTCGCGCTGAACCCATTTTCCCTGAAGCCGGCCTTGAATCCGATGCAGAACTAATGGACTTTGTACGCCGCAAGGCAGAATCCATCTACCACCCGGTCGGCACCTGCAAAATGGGTACGGACTCTATGGCAGTAGTTGATCCGCAACTGCGGGTTCACGGAATTGACGGTTTGCGTGTCATAGATGCATCCATTATGCCGGAACTGGTCGCCGGGAATACCAATGCGCCGACGATTATGATTGCGGAAAAAGCTGCGGATTTGATACAAACTTAAACCTGTCATCCCTTGCAGACAGGAGAGAAGTAGCTCTGATAAACAGAAGATCGTCATCCCGGCCCCCGAGCCGGGACCTCATCGGGAACCGTACTATTGGTTAGGGGATCCCGGCTCGGGGGCCGGGATGACAAACATATTTAGGGCCAGGACGACATGCTTTTTTTGAAACTTCTTACAGATTACAACTCAATCATCGGTAACGGTACATGCAGGCTGGCACAAATGGCTCGTAACAGCTCAGCTTCAATTAGATTTACTTGATGATCTGAAGTAATGGTGGCAAGTAAGGCCCGCAGCAGGATTTCTTTATGCTTTGGAGCCAAACGGTCCAGCCGCGTCAGGCTGGTATCCAGGACTTCATGCCAGTCACCCGGCTGATAGCTTCCGACACCCAGGCCGGCAGCCTGCATCCCAAGTTTCCAGGCCCTTTCGGCGGCCGTCGAATTCGCCTGCCCAAGACTGGCAACCACCATTAACAGGGAGTCCACATCAGACAGGAGTGATTTAATTGATTTACGCCCTGAAGTATTGGCAGTAGCTGGAGATAGCGCATCGTTGATCATAACCTCCAGCATTTTCGCCAGGGCGTATTCATATACATCCACCTTGCCGTCAGCAGTAATCAGGGCCCTGATAGTATCCAACAGGCGCATCAGGTCTTCAGCGGGGCGACGTTTTAATGCCGGGAATGTCATTTCGGCCAGTGGCAAACGCTGCTCCGGGGAAATTTCTGGCAGGGCTTCCTGCAGGGTGCGCAGTTGCTGTTCGCTGTCGGCACCCAGCCTGCGGGATACCAGCAGCATTTGCCGCTCACGTATTTCTGGGTTTTTATCCAGCAACAGCAGGCAGAGGGTTTCCGGCGCCCATTCAGCTGAACGTGCTGCCGACTGGACTTCTAACGGCATGGAAGCGGCCACCATCGCTGCATAAATCAGCTGGTTGCTGTCCGGGTTGCCGATATTATCAATTATATTACCGGCATCAAACATCCCGGCACCACCCCTGGACTTACCTTTCTTCGCCCGATTTCTCAGCTGTTCTTCATCTTCGGCAACCTGCTTTTGCTTACGTTTAATACTGCCTGCCATAGTCTTCAATTCTTCAGGATTAAACTGTGGCTGGATACGTTTTATCCGCTCAACCAGCGGTGGATGGGTCGCTAGTAGACTGGAGCGCCGACCTTCACCGAAAAGCATGTGGCTGACTTCTTCACTTTCCACTTCCAGCAATGAGCCATTGGCATCAATCGCTATGCGCTTAAGCGCACCGGCAATCCCATCCGGGTTGCGGGTGAACTGAACCGCGGATGCATCCGCGAGGTATTCCCGTTGGCGGGAAACTGCGGCTTTAATCCAGCGGGCAAAAAACAGGCCGATATAGCCTACAACCAAAACCCCGACGGCAATCAGCATAATCGCCCCACCACCCGAGCTGTTGTTATTAGAGCTACGGGAAATCCTGGTGTAACGAGCACTGAAAAGCACCCGCCTGGCGATCAGCGATAGCATCATAATGCCGAACAGCAAACCAATCAGACGGATATTCAGGCGCATATCCCCATTTAGGATATGGCTGAACTCATGCGATATAACACCCTGCAGTTCATCCCGGCTGAGCTTCTCCAGGGTGCCCCTGGTAACTGCAATTGCGGCATCTGCCGGTGTATAACCGGCAGCAAAGGCATTGATGCCGGACTCTTTTTCCATCACATAGATTTCCGGCACCGGCATGCCGGATGCCAGGGCCACTTCTTCAACCACATTGCGCAGCCTGCGGCGCAACGGATCACGTGGATCGGCCCCCACCCGGACACCGCCAAGCTCAACGGCAACCTTGCCGCCTCCGGCACGCAGGGATGCCATCCTGAACATAGTGGAAAATCCAATAACCGCCAGCGTCAGTACTGCAGTACCACCCGCCAGTGGCGCATTGCTTTTCAAAAACGCAGGATCTATTAAACTCTTGCTGCCTTCCAGTGTGGGCTGTCCAAGGAAAACCAGGACAATGAGTTCCATCGCCGCCACTACTGCAATCAGCGCCAATACAAACAACAACACCAGCCAGCGGGTCTGCTTGTGGGCTTTTTCCTGGTGTTCAAAGAAATTCATATGTTATCCATAAAGGCATGGCCGACACCAATGTGTCGGCCAGCAACTGAAAAGTGAATTAACTAAATGAAACTTCTGGAACTTCGCGTTTTTTCTCGTCTTCGATTTCCAGCAGTTCTGCCGGACCGAAACCAAAAGTAACCGCAAACAGGTTTGCCGGGAATGATTCGCGAGCGGTGTTGTAAATCATCACCGCATCGTTAAATGCCTGGCGTGCAAATGACACTTTGTTTTCTGTGCTGGTCAGCTCTTCAGATAACTGCATCATATTCTGGTTGGCTTTAAGGTCAGGATAGGCCTCAGAGAGCGCAAACAAACGCCCCAGCGCACCGGACAATCCCTGCTCCGCTTGCGACAGTTTTTTCATCGCTTCGGGATCAGAAGGATCGGCCTTAGCCGCCTGCAAACCACTAACTGCTGTATTCCGCGCATTAATAACGGCTTCCAATGTGCCTTTTTCATGGCTCATATAAGCTTTGGCGGTCTCAACCAGGTTTGGAATCAGGTCATGCCGACGGGTTAATTGCACATCAATTTGTGCAAACGCATTTTTATAACGATTACGCTTGGCCACAAGACCGTTGTAAACAGAAATAGCAAAAACAGCAATCGCGGCAACAATGCCAAGAAAAATCCACATATCATTCCCCTCCGTTCAAAAGAATACCTGTAAACAGGATGTTTAAGAGCCTCAAATAATACACTAGAATCCAGAATCATTACGAGTGCAGGAAGTCACAGCCGCCCAGCCCTGATAAAATACCTGCATTAATAAATTGACCGGAACATCCGCATGCATGAATACCAGACAAAACTGATCGAATTGGCCGTCGCCAGGAAAATCCTCCGCTTTGGTCAATTCACCCTGAAATCAGGCCGTATCAGCCCTTATTTTTTTAATGCCGGCGGTTTTGATGACGGCCATGCCATGCGTGTACTCAGCAACAGTTACGCCAGCAGCATAGCAGCCAGCGAACTAAATTTTAACATGCTCTTCGGCCCTGCCTATAAAGGCATCCCGTTGGCTACCGGCATTGCCATGGCCTGGGATGAAAAATACCAGCAAAGCCTGCCCTATGCTTATAATCGCAAGGAAGCCAAAGACCATGGTGAAGGTGGCCAGCTTGTAGGCGCACCGCTCTCCGGACGGGTGCTTATTGTGGATGATGTTATCTCAGCCGGGACCTCAGTGCGTGAGTCTGTGAGCTGGATTCGCGAAGCAGGCGCGGAAGTTGCTGGGGTTGCCATTGCCCTCGATCGGCAGGAACGCGGACAGGGTGCATTATCAGCCGCACAGGAAGTAGCGGCTGAATTTGGTTTTCCCGTAGTGCCGGTAATCAGCCTGGCAGACCTGCTCACCTGGCTCGAAACGGCCGGTCTTAAAGTAGACATCGCAGCAATTAAAGATTATCGTGAGCGTTATGGTGTCTAAATTTCCCCAGCAGCTTGCCCCTTTCCTTCTCGTCGCTTTGTTATCAGGAACTGTCTCAACAGCGCAGGCAGGGAAAGTTGTATACAAATGGTCGGATGATGATGGCACGATTCACTACACCGCAACACCGCCATTACTGCGTGGACATAAACAAATCAATGAGAAGGGTTTGACTGTCGGTGAAACCTCTGCACCCCTGACCCGAGAACAACGTGCACAACAGCAGGTAGAAAGTAAAGCTGCTGAGGAAAAAGTGGCTGAAATCACCGAGCAAGGCAAGCTCGGCCGCCTGTTGCTGGCCACCTACCGTTCTGAAGCAGATATTGCCGCCCGCCTGGAACAAATCCTTGACAATTATGGTGGAGAAATCGAACTCGCCGCTAAAGCGCTTGATTCTGAGAGCGAGCGCCTGCGAAACCAGGTTAGGCGTGCTGCCAACCTGCAACGGCGTAACGAACCCATTAATGAAGCTGCACGCAAAAAAATTCAACAGCAGCGCGGCGCTGTAATCGAACAGCAAAACCGAATTGCCAACCTGCAAAACGACATGGCGAATGAACGCACCAAGTTTGCCAAAGATCTGGCACGCTATCGGGAATTGAATCAGGGCCCATCTGCCGGACGCTAATTCCGCCTTCTCTTTCTTTATAAAACTCGGACCTGGGAGCCTGTCGGTTTTGACCGATCGTAGCGAGGGAAAGAAGATTTGAGTCAGATTTTTCGATCTTTTAAGGCGAATAGACCGCTATGTAACGAAAAAGAGCGGGGAACCTGGCCAAACTCGGCTTTTCCGCAGCAGATCATGTTAAACCCGACAGACTCCTAGTTAATACTTGACTATTCGCCTGTCTGGGTTAACCTTCATACAATTAAAAAACAACGAATTATCTACCATGTATACACGCTGTCCGGATTGCCATGCTATTTATCCACTCCGTGCCAGCTGGCTGGCCCAGGATCAGGGTAAAGCAGAATGCGGTCGCTGTGGAAAAATATACAACACCCTCAACCAGCTGTTCGATGATTGGCCGGAACCGGATGAAATGCCGGCCTTACCAGCCGAGCAGAATACCCCGTTTCACCTTTCACACCGTTTTACCAACCAGCGCCAGCAACCTGCACCGGCAAGCGGCTATCATGGCGCGACCCCGCAGGATGATGAAGACACCGGGGAAGATGAAAGTAGCGGGCAAAATGAAAACTGGCAGCCGGACCCCAATCAGCTGGACCTGTTACCGGCAAAAAACCATCAATGGCTGTGGATCACTTTACTGCTATTGGTTATTCCACTGACACTGGCTAATTTTGGCTGGCACTATCGCCAGCAATTACTTGAAAACCCCACCATCCGAACCACAGCTGAAGGACTCGGACTGGTTGAGATCCGGCAAACAAAGTCCCGGAAAAATCCGGAACTGTTCCAACTTCTCAGCCGCGATATGCACGCCCACCCCAGCCAGCCAGGCGCGTTGGTCTTAAGCTTAACTATGGTCAACCGTGCTGATTATCGGCAGGAGCTTCCTGTGATTGAGCTGCGTTTGCTGAATACCAGCCAGCGAGTGCTTGCCAGCAGGCAACTAACCCCAGATGAATACCTTGCAGACCGCAGCAGTACCGGAAATGGCCTGGCACCCGATGCCTTACTACCGCTGGTTATCGAATTTGCAGACCCCGGAATTGAAGCCCAGGGCTTTGAAATTCGATTCCTCTAGCATGGTCGATAAAGCAGATAATACAGAACTGCCCTTACGCGAATTTGTACGCCGTGTTGCCCGTGACTATCTTAGTGATATGGATAACACCGACCCAGAAAACCTCCATCAGTTATTTATTACCACGGTAGAGTCACCGCTGATTGAAGAAGTACTGAAAAAGACCGCCGGGAACCAGAGCCATGCCGCACGAATCCTTGGCATTACCCGTAATACCCTGCGCAGCAAGATGCGCCAGCATGGGATCAAGGCCTGAGGATAAAAGTCACATAATGTGAACCCTGGAAATAGAAATATCGTGGCTGAAAAGGGTATAATTTCAAGCTGAAACAAGCATTCGCAGGCAGCCTGCCTGCGACTAACAGGACCAGGCAATGACAGCACATAAACCTCTCGCACTCATTAGTGTTTCCGATAAATCAGGGGTCGAAGTATTCGCCCGGGGACTGGTCGAGGCCGGTTACGAAATTCTTTCTACAGGCGGTAGTGCAAACTGCCTGAAAGCATCGAATATTGCGGTTACCGATGTATCTGCCTACACCGGTTTTCCGGAAATCATGGGCGGTCGCGTCAAGACCCTGCAGCCGTTGATCCACGGCGGCATCCTCGCCCGCCGCGGTACCGATGAAGCCGTTATGGCAGATCACAACATACGTCCAATCGATGTTGTTGCAGTCAACCTCTACCCCTTTGAAGAAACCATTGCCAGACCTGGTTGCAGCCCGGAAGAAGCCATCGAGAATATCGATATCGGTGGGCCGGCGATGGTGCGCGCTGCTGCCAAAAACCATGCAGATGTTACCCTGATTGTTGATCCGGCAGATTACCCGGAAATGCTGATCAGGCTACAGGCTGATGATATGGACCTGGCAAGCCGCCGACACCTGGCCACCAAGGCCTTTGCCCACACCGCCCGTTATGATGGACTAATCGCAGCCTATCTGAGCTCATATGATGAAACAGGTGAAGAAACCGGCCTGCCGGGTTTCTATACCCCCCAGTTCGAACAGAAACAAACCATGCGTTACGGCGAAAACCCGCATCAGCGGGCGGCTTTCTATACTGAGGCCAGCCCGATTGCCGGCAGTATTGCCATGGCAAAACAGGTACAGGGCAAGGCGCTTTCATTCAATAACATCGCCGATGCCGATGCCGCCCTTGAGGCAATTAAACTATTTTCCGAGCTGCCTGCCTGTGTGATTGTTAAACACGCTAATCCTTGCGGTGTAGCCCAGGCTAAAACCCTGGGTGAAGCCTACCAGCGCGCCTTTGCCACCGATCCGACCTCCAGCTTTGGCGGCATTATCGCGTTTAACCGGGCACTGGATACCGGGACGGCTGAACAAATCCTAAACCAGCAGTTTGTAGAAGTCGTGATTGCTCCAGCTATTGAAGACGGTGTATCTGAAATATTTGCCGCCAAGAAAAATGTTCGCCTGCTGGTCAGTGGCGAATGGCCTGCCACCAGTCCCGCCTCGCTGGACATCAAAAAGGTCAACGGCGGTTTGCTGGTACAGGACCGGGATTTGCATATTCTTTCCCGCACTGACTGTAAGACGGTCAGCCAACGCATACCCACCGAAGCTGAGTGGGCCGACTTACTCTTCGCCTGGAAAGTGGCGCAAATGGTTAAGTCAAATGCCATCGTATACGCCGGTGACGGGCGTACCCTGGGCGTTGGCGCCGGCCAGATGAGCCGGATCGATTCCGCCCGCATAGCCCGCTGGAAGGCTAGCGATACCAAACTGTCCCTGCTGGGTGTAGCGATGGCCTCCGATGCCTTCTTCCCCTTCCGCGATGGTATCGATAGCGCCGCAGATGCCGGTGTCAAAGCCATCATCCATCCCGGTGGTTCGATCCGCGATGAAGAAATTATTACTGCGGCTGATGAGCACGATATCGCCATGGTATTCACCGGCATCCGCCACTTCAGGCACTGATTATGAAAGTTTTAGTTATAGGTTCCGGCGGTCGTGAACATGCCCTTGCCTGGCGGCTGGCACAGTCCAGCCGGGTAGATAAGGTCTGGGTCGCTCCTGGCAATGCAGGGACCGCTATAGAAGATAAATGTGAAAATCTTACGATCTCCTCTGATAATATCGAAGGGCTATTGAAATTTGCCCGGGATGAGGCTGTGGATCTAACCGTAGTTGGACCCGAAGCCCCGCTGGTAGCGGGTATTGTTGACCGCTTTCAGCAGGCGGGCCTCAACTGCTTCGGTCCCTCGGCCTGGTGCGCCCAACTGGAAGGCTCAAAATCTTTTGCCAAAGACTTTATGTCCCGACACAATATTCCTACCGCAGCTTATGGCGCATTTACCGATATAGATGCTGCTATCAACTTCGTTAAGCAGCAGGGTGCGCCGATTGTAGTTAAGGCCGACGGCCTGGCAGCAGGCAAAGGCGTGATCGTGGCACAAACAGAAGCTGAAGCTGAAACCGCCATCCGCGATATGCTTGCCGGTAATGCCTTCGGCGAAGCCGGGCATCGAGTAGTGGTAGAGGAATTCCTGGCCGGTGAAGAAGCCAGCTTTATTGTCATGGCTGACGGCAAACAAGCACTGGCATTGGCCACATCTCAGGATCATAAAGCCGTAGGCGAAGGCGATACCGGTGCCAATACCGGCGGCATGGGTGCATATTCGCCTGCCCCGGTGGTTGATCGCACCATGAATGACCGGGTAATGGACGAAGTTATCCAGCCGGTTATCAACGGCATGGCGGCCGAAGGCCATCCATTTACCGGCTTCCTGTATGCCGGGCTAATGATCGATAGTGACAACAACTTTAAAGTACTGGAATTTAATGTACGCTTCGGTGATCCGGAAACCCAGCCGATCATGCAGCGCCTGGTTTCAGACCTGAGCGGCCTGTGTGAAGCCGCCATTGACGGTCGCCTGGATGAGATTACTGCGCTCTGGGATCCGCGTCCGGCTTTGGGTGTGGTACTGGCAGCTGAAGGCTATCCTGAAAATTATAAAAAAGGCCTGCCGATTAATGGCCTGGACCTGTCACTGCCTGAAAACATCAAAATATTTCATGCCGGAACACAGTTAGATGAAGACACAGTCGTTACCAGCGGTGGCCGTGTGCTGTGTATTAGCGCCCTCGGTGAAAGCGTGGCCGAAGCCCAGCAGCTGGTCTATGCGGTTTGTGAAAACGTCACCTGGCCGGGGCGGTTTTACCGGGGTGATATAGGCTATCGAGCCATCGCCCGCGAGAATGAAAAATGCGCGGCAGATACAAAATAAGTATGGATGTCTCACATATACTTGATGAACTCAACGACGCCCAGCGCGAAGCTGTAACCGCAAGCGACAAACACCTGCTGGTACTGGCAGGCGCCGGCTCCGGCAAAACCCGGGTGCTGGTGCATCGGATGGCCTGGCTGATCGAGGTTGAAGGCCTGTCGCCCATGTCGCTGCTGGCAGTGACCTTTACCAACAAAGCCGCCGGGGAAATGCGTGAGCGTACCCGCGAACTGCTAAACACTGATGTGCGCTCACTATGGGTCGGCACTTTCCATTCTATTGCCCACCGCCTGCTGCGCATGCACTGGCAGGAAGCCGGCCTGCCACAGACTTTCCAGATCCTCGACTCAGACGATCAGTACCGGCTGTTGCGACGTTTAATAAAGGATTCCGGGCTGGATGAAAACCAGTGGCCCGCACGTCAGGCGCAGTGGTTTATCAACGCCCGCAAGGATGAAGGACGGCGCCCGGATAATGTCGAGGGCTGGGATAATCCGGTAACCGCTCAATGGGCCGACATATACCGCCTTTACGACAACCATTGTAACCAGAGCGGCCTGGTCGACTTTGCCGAATTGCTACTGCGTGCACACGAACTGATTCGTGATAACGAAGTCTTGCTGCACCTCTACCAGCGTCGCTTTAAACATATCCTTGTAGATGAGTTCCAGGATACCAATACCATTCAGTATGCCTGGATTCGGCTACTGGCCGGGCGTGATAACAGCGCCTTTGTTGTCGGTGATGATGACCAGTCTATTTATGGCTGGCGTGGAGCCAAGGTTGAAAATGTGCAGCATTTCCTGCGTGATTTTCCCACCTCACGCACCATCAAACTAGAACAAAATTATCGCTCTAGCGGCAATATCCTGAATGCCGCAAATGCAGTGATCATGAACAACCAGGGTCGTCTGGGTAAAAAGCTCTGGACCGAAGACAGCGATGGCGAACCGATCCAGTACTTTTCGGCCTTCAATGAAATCGATGAAGCACGTTTTGTCATCCAGCGTCTGAAAAGCTGGATGGATGACGGCAAAGCGGCCAATGATATTGCCATCCTCTACCGCTCCAATGCACAGTCACGATTATTTGAAGAAGAACTGCTGAAATACGATATTCCTTATCGCGTTTACGGCGGTCAAAGATTCTTTGAACGCGCAGAGATCAAAGACGCGCTGGCCTTTATGCGCCTGGTGCACAACCCGGAAGATGACAGCGCACTGGAACGGGTGATCAATGTACCCACTCGCGGCATCGGCGGACGCACAGTTGAAATCCTGCGCCAACAGGCCGGCCAGGCTGGCCTGTCCCTGTGGCAAACCGCCAAACGCATGGTCGATGAGAACCTGCTGGCTGCGCGCGCCCGCAGCATGGTTGCCAACTTTATGGATATGATTATTGAGTTGCGCAAACAAACCGCCGAATACACCCTCGGCAACCAGATGCAGGCGATCCTCGATGCCACCGAACTGGCACGTCATTATGACCGCGATCCCAGCGAGAAACGTGAAACCCGGCTGGAAAACCTGCAGGAACTGGTACGTGCTGCAGATACCTTCAGCCTGCCCTATGAAGATGAAGAAGCCGGACTGACACCTATCGCTTCGTTTCTCTCACATGCGGCACTGGAAGCCGGGGAAACCCAGGGTGAACGCTGGGAAGATTGCGTACAGCTGATGACCCTGCATTCTGCCAAAGGACTGGAGTTCCCACTGGTGTTTTTAGTGGGTATGGAAGAAGGTCTGTTCCCGCACCAGCGCTCAGTCGAAGAAGCCGGGCACCTTGAAGAAGAACGTCGGCTTTGCTATGTCGGCATGACCCGTGCACGCCAGCAGTTGATCCTCAGCTCGGCCGAAGTCCGGCGCATGTTCGGTAAGGACACCTATAACCGGCCTTCGCGCTTTATCCGCGAAATCCCGCGTAATTTAATTGAAGAAATCCGCCCGCAGTTGAATACCAGTTCAAGAATGTCGGGCGGTATGGCCCAGCTCGCACAACAGGTCAAAAGAACGGCTTTTGTCGATGACTCGGCTGCCTTCAGCCTGGGCACCCTGGTGCAGCACAAAAAGTTTGGTGAGGGCATGGTGATCAATTTTGAAGGCTCGGGTGAACACGCCCGGGTACATGTCAACTTTACCTCAGCCGGCGCCAAATGGCTGGTGCTGGCCTATGCCAACCTGGAAAAAGTTTAATGGACATAAAGATAAGCCGGCCGGTAAAAGAATTTTGCCTGGAAACACGCAACGGAGTACTCGCCGGATTGCACTGGCAGCCTGAAGTAATAACTACTGAAACACCCAGGGTACTGGCGCTGCACGGCTGGCTGGATAATGCAGCCACTTTCAAGCCGATGGCGGAATACCTGCCCGACTGTGAAATTATTGCCATCGACTTTCCCGGCCACGGCCATTCAGACTGGCGTGCGGGCAAGCTCTGGTATCATCTGGTGGATTACCTCGAAGACGTGGCTTTATTGGTTAAACATTTATCTACCGGCAATGACCACTGGAAAAGCTTCCATCTGCTGGGGCATTCACTGGGTGGTGTCGTATCCGGCCTGTGGGCTGCGGCGATGCCGGAAACCCTGCTTTCTATGAGTATTATCGAAGGCCTGGGCCCGCTGGCCGATACCACCGGCGAAAACAGCCAGCGCCTGCGCAAGGCCCTGGACTCACTGAACAAGCTGGAAGACAAGCAATTGCGAGTCTTTGAAAGCATTGACCAGGCGACCTTGGTGCGCGCCAAAAGCGGTGGCATGGAAAATGAACTGGCGCGTATCCTGGTGGAACGCAGCCTTGAAGAAGCTGTAGATGAAGAAGGCAACAAAGGCTGGCGCTGGTCAACGGATCCTCGGCTGATGCATATCAGTCCGAATCGCTATAGTGAAACTCAGATCCTCGAAATGATGGCTGATATCCAGGTTCCGCTATTATTCCTACACGGTGATCCGCTACCGGATTTCGTGGATAAGAAGGTTATGGAAAAACGCATACAAGCTGCCCATGCTGAAAAAATAGTCTGCATCAAAGGCCACCACCATTTACATATGCAGCATCCGCAACAAACGGCAGAAGTAGTTCGCAGCCATATTGCCAACCACCTGAAGCGAGATGAAAATGACTGATCAAGTAAGCGCAATAACCAAAAACCGCGACATCCCTGCCAACGAACGCCTGATGTTCGCCCTCGATGTGGCTGATATCGACACGGCTCGCAAACTGGTGAATACCCTCGGTGACAGTGTGCAGTTCTACAAGCTCGGCCTGGAATTTTTCCTCAGCGGCCACTATTTTGAATTAATGCAGGAACTCAAAGGCCAGGGCAAAAAAATCTTTGCCGACCTGAAGTTCTTTGATGTCCCGGCGACAGTCGCCTCAGCCGTGCGCCAACTGTCCCGCCACGGCATTGATTTCTGTACCGTGCACGGCAATGACGGCATGCTCAAAGCTGCAGTCGATGCCAGCGGTGATATGAAAGTGCTGGCAGTAACCGCACTCACCAGCCTCGACCAGGGCGACCTCAATGACCTCGGTTTCAAGGTAGATGCCCAGACCCTGGTGCTTTCACGCGCCCGCCGTGCACTCGAACTGGGTTGTGCGGGGGTGGTTTCCTCCGGACTTGAAGTCAACGAACTCAGAAAAAGTGTTGATAACGCCCTGATCACTGTTTGCCCCGGTATTCGACCGATTGCCAACGATGATGATCAAAAACGCGTGGTTACTGTACGCGAAGCCTTTGCAAATGGTGCTGATTACATCGTTGTTGGCCGCCCAATCCGTGCTGCAGCCGACCCGAAAGCCGCCGCAGAAGCTATCCAGGCTGATATTGCCTCTAGTTTTATCTAATACATGCTATATATATCATGCAGTTACAGCATGTTTATTAATGTGTTGCATTATGTATGTGTTTTAAGTTATTATTTTGACGCGCAACAATAATAATAAAGCGCACCTAATGCAAAATGTATCCGTTAAATACAGAGGCGATAACTACATAAAAAACGCCTCATTGCACCGTTCCTCTCCGGCTCTGCCGGCTTCCCGGGTAGACCATCTATTGGTCTGACCCGGTTTTTTTTTGCTTTGGCGAGGTGATCGGGCCGGGTGACGGCTCCTGGCTTGATCTGATTCCGCAGGACTTGGGCTTCCCTCGACCAATAGCCAAGGCTATTGGTTCTCAGTCCAGCCCGGCGTCCTGCAGATTCATCTCAGCGCCATGCGCTCGCCTCCCGACCCAATCACCCCGCCCGGGCTGTAGGTAGATCGCGAAGCGCATGGACGCGCGAGAGCGATCCCTTCACGCCGCCCCCGATAATATTGTTTATTTATACTCCAGGCTGATCCTCAAGCCTATAGTGAACCCAAATAACACAGACTAAACACCAAACCGGGAATATTGCTAAAATACCCCTCCTGCAGCTATTAATAGAAAACTTTGAAAACATTTCCCAAACAGCTTTCTATCTGGCAGCGCCTGCACCTTTACTGGCAATTGATGCTACGTGCGATCCTGCATATCTGGGTGCGCAGTAAAGTTCTACCGGAGCCAGTTACCGATACCGGCCTGAAGGACGATGTGCCCACCTGTTACATCATGGATACCTATTCGCTCTCATCCTTGCTGATACTGGATAAAGCCTGCGAAAAACACAGCCTATCGCGGCCCCTGTTCCCACTAGAGAACGGTGATCGTGTAGGTAGCCGTTCGTGGGCATCCTTGCGCCGGTTGAAAGGCCTGTTACTGCGCCGTTATACCAATCGCCGCAGCTCCGATATGCTGAAAATGCTGACCCAATACGCGCAGGACCATCCGGATTTTGAAGTCCAACTGGTACCAGTGACTGTATTAATCGGTCGCGCCCCGGATAAAGAAGAGTCCATAACCAAGATTATGTTCAGCGAAAGCTGGGAAATTGCTGGTCGCTTACGGCGCCTGTTCAGCACCCTGATTAACGGGCGTAATACCTTTGTTTATTACGGCAAGCCCTTTTCATTACGTGAAATGGTCGATGAGAAAGCCAGTGCAGGCAAGGCTGTACGCAAAATTTCCAGGCTGGCGCGTACACAGATAAGAAAAACCCGTGAAGCCTCTATTGGCCCGGATTTATCCCATCGACGCACCCTGCTAAATAAGGTGCTCGATAGTGAGCGGGTTCAGGCGGCTATCGCAGTTAAAGCCAAAAAAGATAAAATTAGTCCCGAGAAAGCCCGTAGACTGGCTGAAAAAAGCATCCGTGAAATTGCTGCGAACTATTCATATTCCGCGGTTAAAATCGGTTCGCTAATTCTCACCTGGTTCTGGAACAAACTGTATAAAGGTGTTGAGCTTAATCATTTTAAAGCCTTTGAAGAAATGGCACCCGGCAAAGAAATTATTTATGTACCCTGTCATCGCAGCCATATCGATTACCTGATGATGTCCTACCTGCTCTATCACCATGGTCATGTACCTCCGCATATTGCTGCCGGAGTGAACCTGAACATGCCCGGTGTAGGCCAGTTCCTGCGTCGTGGCGGGGCTTTCTTTATGCGCCGCAGTTTTCGCTCCAACCCCCTTTATGCTGCCGTCTTTGATGAGTACCTCACTCTCATTCTCAGCCAGGGTGTTTCCATCGAATACTTTATTGAAGGCACACGCTCACGTACCGGACGCCTGTTGCCGCCAAAAGCTGGCATGCTGCAAATGACCGTTCGGGCCTATATGCGGGTACCAACCAAACCGATCATTTTCCAACCGGTATATATTGGCTATGAGCAGCTGGTGGAAGGTAATTCCTATATTTCAGAACTCGGCGGCAAAGAAAAGAAATCCGAATCCCTCAAGGATTTCCTGGGCCTGTTTAAAGTCCTGCGGAAAAACTATGGGCAGGCACACGTTAATTTTGGCGAGCCCATTTTACTTGATGATATGCTGGAAAAAGCCGCGCCGGACTGGCGCAGTCAAAACCCGGAAGAAAAGCCCAGGTGGCTGAGTTCGATGGTTGATGAACTGGCAAACACTATCATGACTAACATCAACCGTACGGCTGATGTAAATCCTATTAACCTGCTGGCTATCTGCCTGCTTGCCAGCACAAAACATACCCTGGCTGAAGACCAGCTTGAGCAATTGCTGGAACTTTACCTCAACACCCTGAAAGGTGCGCCCCTATCATCCCGGGTTACGATTACTGATTTAAGCCCGGTTGAAATTATTGGCTATGGTATTGAGCTGGGGGTAATCGAAAAACGCGAACACACTCTTGGTGATATTATTGCTGTGAGCGATAATGCCGGCGTGCTGCTGACTTATTTCCGCAACAATGTTTCCCACCTGTTTGCACTACCTTCATTTATTGCCAGCTGCTTCCAGATGCAATCTGAAATTTCACGTTCGCGCCTGCAAAGCCTGTTTCATTCACTTTATCCTTATATGCGCAGCGAGCTGTTCCTGCCCTGGGATCGGGCCGATGCCGACAAAGCGCTGCTTAATAATATCGATGCACTGAAATCCCTTAACCTGATTGCCGGCAGGCGTACGCTCAAACGTGCCAGCGGTGGCAGCGAGACCGCCGCTAGCCTTAACCTGATGGGTCGAGGCATGCTGCAGACATTCCAGCGCTACTTTATTACTATCGCGGTACTGGTGAAGAATGGTTCGGGAGTGCTTACACGCGGCGAACTGGAAAAACTCTGCACCCTGACTGCACAGCGAATTTCCATGCTGCATGAATTTGATGCGCCGGAGTTCTACGATAAGACCTTGTTCCGACAGTTCATCAACAACCTCACTAAAGCCAGCGTATTGCGCCGGGATGAGGATGGCAAACTAACCTTCGATGAGGTCCTGGAGTCTGTTACCAATGATGCCAAACTGCTGATGACCAAAGAACTGCGGCACGGGATAATCCAGATAGCCTCGGAAAAAATCA
>JADFVZ010000127.1 GCA_015222805.1 Pseudomonadota bacterium | reverse complement strand
GCCATCATCAAATTACTGTAGATGAACTGCGCCGGCCAGGTGTTGTTGGCATGGATACCACCCACCCGGGCAGCCGCCAGAAATATGTAGTCGGGTTTTTCTGTCTGCATGAACGCCTGCACCTGTTGCTGGTTTTCCAGGTCCAGTTCGGCATGGGTCCTGAAGATCAGGTTTTCACAACCAGTTTCCTGCAACCGACGAACTAGCGCTGAGCCCACCATACCGCGGTGACCGGCAACATAGATTTTGCTGCTCCGTAAGCGGGATAGTCCCTGGGCATCCGGCTTACTCATGGTAGTTGAATACCTTGTAACCTTCTTTGGCAATCACAGCATCCCGGCGGGCCAGCTGCAGGTCTTCACGGACCATCTCTTCAACCAGCTCCGTAAATGAAGTTTTAGGCTCCCAACCCAGGTTTTTCTTTGCTTTAGCCGGGTCACCTAACAAGGATTCAACTTCAGTGGGGCGAAAATAGCGTGGATCAATTTGGACAATCACTTCACCCGCCTGCGGGCCTTCACTTTCAGTATTTTCGATTATTCGGCCAATTTCATCTACACCATCGCCTTCCCAACCAATGGTCATTCCCAGATTCCCGAGTGCTCGTTCGACAAACTCCCGGACTGAGTGCTGCTCACCAGTAGCAATCACATAATCTTCTGCTACATCCTGCTGCAGCATCATCCATTGGGCTTCAACATAATCACGCGCATGACCCCAGTCCCGCAACGAATCAATATTGCCGAGATAAAGCGTATCCTGAAGACCGGTTTTAATTCTTGCCAACGCCCGAGTGATTTTGCGGGTTACAAAAGTCTCGCCTCGCTGGGGGGATTCATGATTAAACAAGATGCCATTACAGGCATACATGCCGTATGCCTCACGGTAATTAACCACAATCCAGTAGGCATACAACTTGGCCGCCGCATACGGTGAGCGCGGGTAAAAAGGTGTAGTTTCAGTTTGCGGGGTCTCCTGTACCAGCCCATATAGTTCGGAGGTTGAGGCCTGGTAAAACCGAGTTTTGTCAGTTAGCTTCAACAGGCGAATGGCTTCAAGCAGGCGTAAGGATCCAAGCCCATCCGCATTCGCTGTGTATTCAGGCATTTCAAACGAGACACCTACGTGACTTTGTGCTGCCAGGTTGTAAATTTCATCCGGCTGAATTTCCTGTACCACCCGAATCAGATTGGTTGAATCGGTCATGTCACCATAATGCAGAATAAAATCGCGATCAGAAATATGCGGGTCCTGATACAGGTGGTCGATGCGGTCTGTGTTAAACGATGATGCCCGTCGCTTAAGCCCGTGGACTTCATAACCCTTTTCCAGCAACAACTCTGCGAGATATGCGCCATCCTGACCGGTAACACCGGTTATTAATGCTCTTTTTTTCAAAATTTAAGACCTTTTTTTGCTGTGCCAGAAGCTGTAATTATTCGAGTAATTATAGCTTATTTTGACCGCTACCCCTCAACCCTACCCCGTTTTAACCCCTTCCATAGCATCCTGCACTTGTTACATTAAGTGCCTTGCAAAACACCGGGCATCAAAAATACCTGAAACGAAAAGACCTGCTTAATGATCCTGGCTTTACAGGTAAGGAGATAGAAAAACCCAGGGTTGGGGTGTTTTTATAGCGCGGGAAAAATACAATTGGAAATAAACTTGTCCGGGGTTCAATCAATCCGATTAATATTTATTTTCC
Source organism: Pseudomonadota bacterium (assembly GCA_015222805.1). Taxonomy (GTDB): domain Bacteria; phylum Pseudomonadota; class Gammaproteobacteria; order Xanthomonadales; family SZUA-36; genus SZUA-51. The sequence continues at coordinate 1,694 of JADFVZ010000127.1, read as the reverse complement.
ACAAAACTTCACTTAAGCGTGCCTTTAATAAAAACAGGTAAAGCCTGAAGCGCTGGGCGCGATAATAAAAGTTTTGCATCGCAACTTTACTGGAAAATTGCAGTTTACATTTATTGCGAATTATTTCCATCTCCCTGAAGCCGTCCGACTCAATATTTGCATGGGTTTTTTGCATTTCATGCATGCGAAATTGGCCTAAAAATGAAGGGACTAATCGAAATTCAGCTCCTGCATCAATAAAACGACGAATCAACTCCCAGTCCAGTGCAAAACGAAATGATTCATCAAGCCCTGCCCCTGTTTTATCCCATAATTCAGCCTTCCAGAACATTGTTTCCTGGGGAATATAGTCTGCATAAGTCAATAGAAACTCATTATGACCCGGCATAATCCACTTACCCACATCAAGGCCATCCTCGTTGATCAACACCCGGTGCCCATAGACAACATCAATTTTCCGGGAAGAATTGAAGCTTGCAGCAACCTTAAACAAGGCGCCGGGCATTAAACAATCATCCGAGTTCAACCAGGCCAGGATCTCACCGCTGGCATGCTCCATGCCTTTATTGATTGCGTTTGCCTGGCCGGTATCAGCTTCGCTGACCCACCATTTAATATGCTCTGAGTATGCTTCAATTACCACCCGTGAATTATCTGTTGAGCCGCCGTCGACAACAATCAGTTCCAGCCTCGGGTAATTTTGACTGATGATGCTCTCGAGGGTGTGTTCCAGAAACCGGCCCTGGTTAAATGAAGGTACAACGATGGAGATTAACGGACAGTCTGCTGTTGCAGGTCCAGGCCCTGTATCAACAGGACCAATTTCTCGAGGCTCATAATGATACTCAAGCCGTCCACAACCGGGAAGCAACAGATTCAAAGCCCAGTTAGCCATTCCGCCTGGCCTTTCCCGTCTCTTGTCAGTTTATACGACATGCTTACAAATAATTATAATAACTAAGAAAAGCGGACAATTTATCGTTCAATATTTCTATGGTTTCAGGCTGGAGCTTGACTTGATAATTACCGGGATGCACCTGCCGAATATGCTGATCCTGATCCTCATGTTCTGGAATAATATCAAATTGTTTCACCGTTCGAGATATTAGCTTCCGATCCAGTGGCAACTCAAGATCTGCAACTATTTGCCGCAACCACACCTCTTTTTCATAAATTACATCTTCATATCGATAAGTTGTCAGTGTTTCAGCAGGCAGCTTCCTTCTGTATTTTTTAAAATTATTCACGTATAAAGCAGACTTGTTAAGTACAAATTCATCAACACTCATTTGTTCTGCTGCATGCCTGCTTCTGAGGAAATTTTTATTTTTTTCAGGTATTACATGGCTTTTGACCACGGAATAATACATTGACACCAGCATATCCCTTGGATCCCTGACCAATAACACACTGCGTGCGCCAGCCAAATTTAGATCAAAGGCAGGGTAATGCCTGAACCCAAGATAAAACATGCCCTCACTGGAAAAGCACACACCAGCATCTTCCTGGATTTCATTGGTTGGAATACCTTCATCGAAAGCAGAATTGAAGAGTGAAAACGTTGGGATTTCCAGCGGTTTACAGTATGCGCTAACCATGTTATCCATCAATGTGCTGCCGCTTTTATGGAAAGAAAAGAAAAAAGCACTCTTCAGACCTGGCAGGGGTTGAGGGAGGGTAACCCGATAGTCATT
>JADFVZ010000126.1 GCA_015222805.1 Pseudomonadota bacterium | reverse complement strand
GCTACAGCGTCACCCTCGTTCGCAGCACTGATCCATTCACTGGCCCCATCATCAATCACATAATTGATCAAAGGCTTCAGGAATGAACAAGGAACCCCGGCATAAAAATTAAACCCATAATCAGCAGCTGACTGGATAAAAGATGCGGCTTTGATCATGTTAAATATTCCATGAAAGAGAATGGCATCATGTCTGGTAGCCCTGTGCAAAGTCATTAGCACGTTCAAGGTCTGCCAGGTTATTCAGGTCCAGCCAGTGACCGTTGATATACATCACCTGTACCCGCTCGCCCTGGCCAATCAGGAAATTCAGCAAATCAGGCAAGCCCAGCTGGGTAAAATTAGCGGTGTTTGAAAGTGTTTCCAGTGCTGTGCTGATTTTTTTCGTACCCTCACCGTGACTGCGTAACATCCCAATCCAACGGCCATCGGCTTTACGCTCTTTCCAGCCCGATTCAGCACCAGTACTTATATGCTCAAGGGCAACTTGTTGCTGGTACATAGCCCGGTTATCGGGCGAACTGCACCACACCAGGTCTTTTTGTGAAATTCCCGGCTGCTCTATTTCAGATGAGTCCACAACGATGATCAGGTCAGAGCTATCCCAGTCCAGCAGGTTGTGCAGGATGTATGAGCGAAATAGCAAATCACCATAAACAAGGATCCAATCATCAGTGATCTTTTCCTTAGCCTGTAGCATGGAAGACAGTTCACCGCTGGTTTCCCAGTCTGGGTTGAGAATTAACTCAAGACCACCCTTATCGATAGCCTCATGCGCATACCCGGCAACCACACTGATGTCGTTAATTCCCTGGCGTTTAAACTTCTCTACCAGTCGCCGCAATACCGGCTTACCAGCCACCGGAATCATCGCTTTTGGTCGGTCTGTTGTGAGTTCATCAAGATTATCGCCACGGCTGGCGGCCAGAATCAAAGCAGACCCGGCAGCCCTGCTGCTGCGGCTATATAGCTTCTCGGCTTCCAGCAGTTCATCTGCACCCTGCAAGCGGAAAATTTCACTAACGGATGCAATTCGACCTTCTGAATTAATCAGTGACTGACTGGAGAAGATTTCAGCAGATACCGACTGCATGGCGGTGATATTTGCCCGCATCATATGATTGGCCCAGATCACCAGGGAAATACCTGCTTCTCGAAATACATCGGTAGGTGTTGAGTAATATTTAGTCGGTACAATAACCAGCGGGGCCCGATTATCCCACTCTTTGGCAAAGGCAAGAATCTCATCAGGACGAGATTTTTTGGAGTGCATCAGGATGGCATCAGCCCCTGCAAGGCGATAAGCTTCAGCACGCTTTAATGCTTCTTCCAGACCCCAGCCGGCAATCAGGGCCTCTACCCTGGCGACGATACTAAAATTATCATCCAGTTGGTGGTCTTTGCCTGATTTTATCTTTCCACAGAACTCTTCAATATCCGCAAGGGGCTGCCGTTCACCCTGTATGAATGAATTTGTTTTCGGGAATAATTTATCCTCTATACAAACACCGGCAACGTCCCGCTGCTCGAGTTTTCGCACCAGTCTACGCATATTATTGAAGTCACCGTAACCGGTATCGCCATCCAGTAAAATTGGAATACTAGTTGCATCACTCATAAATTCGAGCATGTCTACAACCTGGGTCCAGCTGAGTTCATTATTGTCACGTACAGCGAACTGGGCAGACATGGCAAGACCAGAACCCCAGATCCCGGCAAATCCAGCTTCCTCGACAATACGTGCAGAAATACCATTATGTGCCTCAAGGATAAACTCGGTTTGCGGGCTAAACAGAATCTGCCTTAAACGGGCTGCTTTTGTCATTGTTTGTATTCTCATTTCAACTTCTCATTAATTGCCGGCAGGATAGTGTCACGCGCTTTGACTACATCTTCCGGAAAATCAATTTCTATCCATACCAGGCCGCTGACATCTACTATATTGACGGGGATATCACTATCCAGGACCAGGTCACGGAGTACTTCTTCGTGGGGCGCCTCGCCCCTTCCCTGTTGATCATATTGATCACAGCGATCTGCAAGCCATGCAGCTGTTACTGAATTAAAACGGAAAAAACCCACCGACTCACCAATCTGATCAAACGCAAGGCCGGTCGGCAATTGCTTACGGAACTCGACAATAGTACCTTTGTCAACCGCAATTTTAACCGGTTCAGGACCATCTTCAAAATTACGATCCAGTAAAAACACATTCGCAGACGATGCTTCCGCCAATCGGGTCAGGATATCCGGATCATAGAGTACATCCGCATCCATAATCAGCACATCCTCACCGGAACGCATTACCATTGCTGCAGATTGCAGGCTAATGGTACTGCCTTCCAGGAAGCGTTCATTGTGATGCCAGTTCACTGTTGGTTTTTCGGGCATCCCAGCCACTGCGGCATGCAGTTCTTCGCCCTTATAACCGGTGACTATATGCACAGCATCGACACCGAGGCCTGAGAGCAAGCGCAGATGTCTCTGCAGCAGGCTTTCACCGTCAAATTCAAGTAAACACTTGGGGCGTTTATCGGGATTGTATTGTGCCAGGCGACTGCCACGTCCCGCGGCCAGAATAATTGCAATCATTTAAATAATCCTGCATCAATTCAACGTATTTTACCGCTAGTTCAACCAAGACTGCACTTAATTAACAAAGATGTTTGTTATGATTATGAATCAACCCCTGTTGTTGCCTGGTTACTTACCGGAACACTGAGGTGATATCAAATTAGGAGTGCGTGAATTGAAAGGTTTAATCATTGTTTTACTGCTGGTAAGCACAGGCATCTTTGCACAATCCGAACTGGGTTACCAAACCCCGCCAAAGATCATGGCTGATCTGGTGGATGCCCCGCGCAGGCCCGGTGCGACAATTTCTGATGATAAGCACTGGGTGGCATTATTGCACCGACCCGGGGCGCAAAGCATTGCCGAACTGGCTCAGCCGGAAGAAAAGCTGGCCGGCCTGCGGATTAATTCTGCGGTCTTTGCTCCCAGTCGCTCAACGGGTTATACCGGGATTGAGCTCAGATCCCTGCAGGATAAAGAAAAGGTTGTGATCTCTGACTTGCCTGAAGGTAAGGTCATGAATGTCAGCTTTTCACCAAACTCAAAAAACCTGGCTTTTATCCTTGAAACAACTGATGGCTTGACCCTGTGGAACTATAACCTGAAAGCCGGGAAAACCACCCAGGTAGCCAAAAACTTTATCAATGCATCCCTGGGTGGCAGCAAATACCACTGGAAACATGATTCCAGCGGTTTCTATGCTCGCTTAACCTTGGCTAAAGCCGAGCAGAAGCCAATACAGATGCTTATCGACATTAAACCCGTCATCCAGACAACCACAGGTGAAAAAGCGGCTGTAAGAACCTATTCGAATCTGTTAAAAACACCCCACGATGAGAACCTGTTTGAATTCCTCACGACCTCGCAAATTGCAGATATAAGCCTCAAAGGAAAAGTTAAGTTATTGGGCAAGCCCGGTATGTTTCGTGGGTATAGCGCATCTCCTGACGGTAAATACCTGCTGGTTTCTCAAATTAAAAAGCCCTTTTCATACCTGGTTCCCCATTATCGGTTTCCCTTATTAACCGAAGTCTGGACTATCAAAGGAACACTGGTGCAGCAAGTTGCTGACCTGCCTTCTGGGGAAACTATACCAAAAGGATTTGATTCTGTTATCAAAGGTCGCCGCGGCATTGCCTGGCGTGGTGATAAAGCTGCAACTCTGGTGTGGGCAGAAGCCCTGGATGGTGGCGATATGAATACCGAGGCTACACATCACGATTCAGTTTATACCTGGGCAGCGCCGTTTAAGAAATCCTCCCATTTGTTGCTGAATATTGATCGCCGGTTTGCCGGAATCGAATGGGGTAATAACAATTTTGCAATTGTCAGTGACTGGCGCTTTAGTGATCGGCAGCTGCGCTCGTGGAAATTTTCGCCGGCATCACCCAGTGAAGAAAAAGTACTATTCCAGCAACGCTCCTACAATGACCGCTATAACGACCCCGGTGATTTTGTAACAGAGCAAAACAAGTTTGGTGTTGATGTCATCAAGCTGATTGATGGCAGCAAGGTTTTGTTAACCGGTCGTGGCGCATCGCCTGAAGGCAATATTCCCTTCATGGATGAGTTTGATTTTGTCACTGCGACCAAGAATCGCCTGTGGCATTCAGAAGCCCCTTACTATGAACAAATACTATTACCTATAAATGAAGCTGCAACCCGGGTTCTAACTTTGCGCGAATCAGTTACCGAACAGCCCAATTTCTTTATCCGGGATATTAAAGACAACACACTCGTGCAGTTCACTGAATTCCCGCATCCATCCCCTGCCTTCATCGGCATCAGCAAAGAGCTGATCAAATACAAACGTAAAGACGGTGTAGACCTTACGGGAACACTATACCTGCCACCGGGCTATGATAAATCCAAAGGACCCACCCCCGTATTGATGTGGGCTTATCCGCTTGAATATAAAGATAAGGCTGTAGCCAGCCAGGTTACAGAATCCCCGTATGAGTTTGTCCGCGTCAGCTACTGGGGACCAATGCCGCATCTGGCCCAGGGCTTTGCCATATTTGATGATCCGAAAATGCCGATCATCGGCAGTGGTGATGAACTGCCGAATGATACTTTCCGCAAGCAACTGGTGGATAGCGCAGAAGCTGCAGTAAAAGTACTGGTGGATATGGGTGTCGCTGATCCGGATAAAATCGCCATCGCCGGGCATTCCTATGGCGCCTTTATGGTTGCCAACCTGCTGGCTCACAGCGATCTGTTTAAAGCCGGGATAGCCCGCAGCGGTGCCTATAATCGCAGCCTGACACCTTTCGGCTTCCAGGGTGAAGAACGCAGCTTCTGGGAAGGCCAGGATGTCTATGCCGCCATGTCACCTTTTTTCCATGCAGAAAAAATTGATGAACCAATGCTGATGATCCATGGCAAGGAAGACCCGAACTCAGGCACCTTCCCGATGCAGTCCGAACGCATGTTCGCCGCAATGAAAGGCCTGGGTGGCAATACCCGCCTGGTGATGCTACCGCATGAACAGCATGGTTATCGCGCACGGGAATCCCTACTGCACCTGCTATGGGAACAACATCAGTGGCTGCAGAAATATGTGGTTGAGGCTGAATGACTAGAGCTATAGCCAGGGGTCGGAGTCAAATGTTTCAGTCGCATAATTTCAACCACCAGCGTACTGCATTTGACTCCGACCCCGGATAGTACAGCACTGTTGGCACACGCTGTAATTGAGTTCCATTGTTATTTGGAGGCAAGACTTTTATACTTGTTTGCCTATATCAGCGATACATTTCAAGAACAGGCTGAAGCTAAT
>JADFVZ010000022.1 GCA_015222805.1 Pseudomonadota bacterium | reverse complement strand
CCTGAATCTCTCACTGGCAGCTTCAGCCCGATTCGGATCTGCCTCAACATAAATAATACGACCCGAGCTTATACTGCGGTATGACTTATGTTCAGCACACATGCCTGCCCCGAGGTGTACAATGTTTACTGGCTCCGCTGAAACAGATTTTATTAGCTCGGTAAATTTATTCATTGTCTTCGGCGGGCCTTGCGTGCAATCTTCAGCAACGGATCATTGCTTAAATAATCTGCCATCGTACTTGTAATTTTTTCCTGCTCGACACTCTTTTTAAAGTACTGCTCCAGTTCTTCCTGCATCTGGTTGATCTGCAACTTGTTATGAAAGAGCTGTTCTTCAAGCCCGGCTTGTTTGTCAGCTAACTGTTTATAAACAGCAACCTCGGCAAGAAACCCTTTAATCAATAATTGACTCCTGTCATCAATGCCCAGGATCAGGTTATCCTGGGTGCCGATCAGCTGGGAAGCAGAACGGACTTCATCGTATAGTTCCAATACCCGGTAATTTTTCAACAACAGGGTGGTGGCCAGGTATTCTACAAGGGTTGTCTTCTTATTCCTGAAAGCTGTAACCGGGGGATTTGGCGGCAGATTATAATCGAAGCGTTGATTTATTTCCTGCACAAACAGTTCACTTTCAGAGGCTGCACTTTCTACATTAACCAGCAAACATCGATCCCTGTAGTTCATATAAAAACCCAACATGGCCTGGGTTCGGATTACCCAGGCACTAAGTACCTTGTCGAGTTCAATTTCATCAAATGGATGGGCTGCCAGATAAGCGCCCAGTTCTGCTTCGGGGCTACAGAAAAACAATAAAAATTTTGCGGAATTAACAGTAGAACTCCAAAACTCCAGGTTTAAGCTTAATGTTTTATCAGCCCAGACAAAAAAAGTTTTCCCTTCTACTGATGACAGAAGCGTGTTAGCTGTTTCATGAAAACTCTTATCAGGTGAAAATGCCTTCCAGCTCAATGCCTCCTCCCCGGTTAGTTGTCCTGGGGACATCTCAAGGTTAAAGGCAGTTAGCGCCTGCTGCAGCTCCGTACCCCAGATGGTTTGTGATAAACATTGTTCAGCTACCTGTGGCCAGTCAATATATTGTGTACCTGTGCAAAAAAGTATTGTCATTAGCTCATGGCCTTAACGTTTCTCGAGAAAACACTCATATTCCTGTAACACTTCATCCACAGCGCCAATCATTATCACCTTGCCTTCATTCAACCACAACACCCGATCACAAACCTTGCTGAGCTGGGGCAGGGAATGGGAGACCAGTACCACCGTTTGATCTGAGCTAATTTTGTTTACCATGGCGGCTTCAGCCTTACGCTTGAATTTTCCGTCGCCTACGCTCATTACCTCATCAATTAATAATAATTCAGACTGCATTGTTACAGCGACTGAAAACCCGAGGCGGGCACGCATACCCGTTGAGTAAGTTTTGATAGGCTTGTAAATGAAGTCTTTCAGTTCAGAAAATTCAATAATTTCATCAATTTTGTCCAAAACATCCGCTTTCCGTGCACCCAGCAACATCCCGCTGAGAATCGCATTATCACGACCAGACAGCTCAGGATCAAAGCCCAGGGCCAGCGTAAGCAATGAAACCTGCCGGCAATACCAGTTAACCTGGCCGGCATCTATTCCATAGATATTTGCCAGCACCCTCAATAAAGTCGATTTTCCACAACCATTGGTACCGACAATCCCGAGGGTTTCACCCTTTATTATTGAAAAACTAACCTCATCCAGTGCGGTAAAATATGTATGCCGAAAAAAAGATCGCCGCGATTTGTAACGTACACTGACATGATCTAATTCCATTATATTGGCAGCTGTATTCATTGAGCTATCAGCCTGGCATAAACCGTATTCGTTCTTCTAAAATACAGTGTCATAACCGCAATCAGGAGAATGCTGCCCAGAGATATGCTAGTCAGGGCAATCCAGTCTGGCTGGGCGTTGTCCATAAACACCTGACGATAATTTTTAATCAGGTTAGCTACCGGGTTCAATAAAAAAAGCTCCTGATAGCGAGGTTGAAGCAACTCTTTATAACTATAGAAGATACCCGAACCAAACATGAGTGCCAACATAGCTGTGGCAATCAGGTATTTAAAATCCGGAAGGAACGGGGTGATTGCAGAAACCAGTAGCGATATTGCACATACCAGTAGAAATTGCGTGAATATTACAAAGATGATGCTCAGCCACACCCATGAAACTTCCATGCCGTAGATAATAAAGAAAACAAACATGAACAGAAATACTATTGATTGTTTAAATGCATCCTGGAATACGACCAGCATTGGAAAAAACGGCACCGGCATGGATACCTGGTTAATCAACCCCCGACCGGAAGTAATTGAATTGGATGAGTTACTGACGCTCTTGGAAAACCATAAAAATGGAATTTTCCCACACATTATAAAGACAATAAAATCAGGCCGGCTTTTAGACAGGAACATCGCAAAAACGATATACAAAACAGTTACCATCAAAGCGGGTTCCAGCAGCCACCAGACATAGCTAAGATAGGTTTTAGAAACTTCAGACTTCAGGTTCAGGGCCAGCTTGGTCCCGAACACTTCGATCAGGTGTGCTTTGGAAATAAACATGCTATTCGCTACATTATCGACTGTGGTGAACTATATCATTTGCGCATAGCTAAAACAAAAGCTATATCTTCAGGGCGGATGAAAAATCTTACGCCTGTTCCACCCCAAAAAACCAAACATTTCAACTTGAAAGTGGATGCTAATCCCGCTGATAAATAACTGTACTCAAAAGCCAAACCTCCACAGAATTAAAACCAGGGAGATTTCTACATATAAAACGGGAGTACCAGGAAGCAGGATTGATGGCCGTCTGATTTATCTACAATAATTACATAACCGGCACCTATAGCTGGAAGAGCTTAAGCAGAACCCCAAAAATTTTCGTATACTTGGCAAGCAAGACAAAAATATTTCGAGCCTGTGACTAAAAACATTTAGTAAAAACAATGCATTCAATACGTAATTTTCCTGCCAGTTCAGTGTATAAAAAAGCCAGTGCCAGGCTCTGGCTGCTGCTCGGAAGCACGAGTCGACAAAATGTCCTGACAGGGTTAGTTATCATCATGACCAGCACCCTGGCGCAGGCTGCAAAAATTGATAAACAGGCATTAACAGAATACAACCCTGACTTAAGCAAAGCATCCAGTCATTTGCTGATTGCACGCAAACAACTAAGCGAAGGCATTAGCCTGAATACTGTTGTCAGCAGTAACCGATTCCTTGAAAGCAAGGGCAAACAGCTTAAAGTTGAGATTAAACTCAATAACTTAACTGCTGACATACTGCAGCAAATTCGGGCTGCAGGTGTCGATATTGACAGCTCCTACCTCGATTATGCAGTTGTAAGGGGCTCGGTAGCGGCTGAAGACCTTGATGAACTGGCAGCAATAACTCAGGTAAGAACCATACACCCACAATATGGCTACATGCTCCACAACAGGGGTTCAGTCGACAATCAGGCTGATGCCTCCATCCGCGCAGACCTGGCTCGTACTACATTCGGTCTTAATGGCGCAGGGATAAAGATCGGGGTACTCTCTGACAGCTTCAACGATACTATCGGTGGCACTATCAGTGGTGTCGGTTGTACGCGGGAGCTAACAGGGTCGAACCCCCAGCTATCAGGCGACTTACGAGCCAAGGTGATCGTTCTCGATAATGGGGCCGGCAACAATACTGATGAAGGTGCAGCCATGGCTGAACTCATTGCTGATCTTGTACCACAATCCAGGATAATGTTTCACACTGCATTCGGAGGCCAGGCCGATTTTGCCGATGGTATTCTTGAATTAGCCGGCTGTGGTGCCGATATCATTGTTGATGATGTGTTTTATTTTGCTGAACCCATGTTCCAGGATGGCTTCATAGCCAAAGCCGCCCAGGATGTTGTTGATGCAGGGGTTCCGTTTTTTTCATCAGCAGGAAACTCCGACTCGGTGGGTGTGCACGATACATTCACAGATGTCAGTGCCACCAACGACCAGGTTTCACCTCCCACCGGTGAGGACTTCCATGTATTTGCCGGTGGCAACGAATATGCTGCGATGGTAAACCTGCCCCAGGGCTGCGGAGCCACTTTCGTACTGCAGTGGAATGAACCCTTTGACGGTACCCAGGGGCCGGGGGCAAATACCGATCTTGATTTGCTCATTTGTACCAGCGAAAACCCGGCAAGCTGTTCTTCCATCTCCGGATCAGGCCAGGGCAACTGTGCCGGTACCCCTTCGGGAGACCCCCTGGAAATAGGCAGTTACCAAAATACCAGCGGCAGTGCTGAAACCGTTTACCTGGCAATTGATCATTATTGCGGACCTTCCGGTGCCAGCACCAGTCCACAGGTTGAGTTTCGAATTATGACCCTGGAATCCTGCAACAGCCCGATTGCTTTTGAAGCCAATGTATTTAACAAGATGCAGATTAGCGGTCATTCTGCAGCGGCAGGGGCCACCGCTGTTGGTGCGGTGTTTTATGGTGAAATCGACACCGGTGGCAATTTCACTTCACCGCCGGGGATAATCAATGTTGAGAGTTTTTCCTCTCTGGGCGGGGACATTCCTATTTACTTTACCCATGACGGCTTAGCCATTCCCGGAGCGCCTGAATTACGCTTCAAGCCAGAAATTACTGCACCAGATGGCACAAATACCACCTTTTTTGGCTTTGACATTGGCTTCGATCCCGACACCCACCCGAATTTCTTTGGGACATCTGCAGCTGCACCCCATGCCGCTGCGGTAGCTGGCCTGCTGCTGGATGCAAGCCCGAATTTGTCAGCAGCTGGTGTCAACCAGGTTCTCATGGCTTCGGCCATTGATATTGAAGCCCCAGGAGTAGACAACCTGTCTGGTTTTGGACTCATTGATGCCCTGGATGCAGTACAAACGGTTATGGATTTGGGCACAGGCTGTATTCCAGTACTGCATTTATTTGATCAGGTCGTCACCGGCAACCAGTATTTCAGGGCTTGTGATGATTTAACTGCGGACTCCGGCTTTTCAGCAAGCATTGGTGCCGCCCTCATACTGGAAGCCGGTAGCACAGGAACTGTGACCCTGGGGCCCGGTTTCACCCTGGATTCAGGCGCCACAATGGACGCCTCTGTTCCCGGTGATTTTTAATTTAACAGAATCTGTACTATACTTCAGTATTAAGACAAGACGAAAAAGGCGAATAATATGACCACCTACACACGACCAGCCAATTTAATCACTGCCGGATTACTCCTGGCTTTTTCCATGGCAGCAAGTGCCCAAATGCATGTGGCCGCCTCCGGTGATGTCGGCGTAGGCACACTAACGCCTGCTAATAGCCTGCATATTCTACGTGACGACAGCACGGCACGAATCCTCGTGGAAGAAGCTAGTGGAACAAAAACCGCTCGCACCCTGTTTGAAATTAAAAACAATGGTAATCCAGAATTCAGGATGTCTAATACTGGTAATGGCAACTCCTGGCTGTTCAGTGCCGGCCTGAGGTTTGTGGTCAAAAATAATGCCGGTGTATGGGTTTCCAGGATATCGGATACCGGTGATATGGAAATAACCGGTTCACTGACTACTACTGGCGGTACTTGTGGCGGCGGTGGTTGTGACCTGCTTTTCCATCCCGACACCAAGATTGAGTCCATTGAAGAGCATGCGGCATCAATGTGGGCAAACAGCTATTTGCCGGCTGTCGGCCCTACCAAAGAGAACGAACCTTTTAACATCTCCGAGAAAACCGGTGGTATGCTCAATGAGCTAGAAAAAGCGCACGTTTATATTGAACAACTGCATAAGCAACTGGCCGAACAAAAACAACAGTTAAACACCCTTCAGGCAGAACAGACCGCACTTAAACAGACGGTGATGCTGCTGGT
>JADFVZ010000021.1 GCA_015222805.1 Pseudomonadota bacterium | reverse complement strand
TACATTAATGAAGCCGGACGTTGCCTGGTAATGCGTGCCAATATTGCAGGTGAATGGGTATCCATTGTGTTGTTAAATTCATTCGGCAAGCTGACGCCATTCGGCGATTCCAACCGCCTGCGTAAGTGGATGTTGTCAAGTATTTAGAAGCAGGGAAGCCCAGTTGAAATGAAATATCTTTTGCTTGCGCTTGGGTGGCTGTTCTTCGCTATTGGTGTTATCGGCGTATTTTTGCCGGTTTTGCCAACCACACCGTTTATGATTCTGGCTTTATGGTGTTTTTCTAAAAGTTCCAAAAGGTTTCATCACTGGCTTTACCATCACCGGGTATTTGGTCCGTCACTGAAGTTGTGGGATAAACACCGGGTGATTCCTCTAATTGCAAAAGTCTTTGCGCTGAGTTTCATGGCTTTGAGCCTGTCTTACATGTTTATACTTTCTACTGTAGATGTATGGATGAAAATAGTGGCTGGAGTGTCGATGTTGACTGGTGCTATTTACATACTAAGTAAACCATCTAAACCACCGCAATAAAAAAAGGGCCAGGTTAAGCAACGGCTGTGCCTAATCCTGACCCCGGTAGTGTTGTTTACTTGAGTATATGAATATTTTTCTCCACACAAATATCCTGCAGGTCCTGTGGCCAAACCGTTACACTGACCTCGCCGATATGCGCCTTTTTCAGCAGCAGCATATAGACTCGGGATTGACCGATACCGCCACCGATACTCAGTGGTATTTCATCCTTCATGATGGCCTGGTGATAGGGCTGGCTAAGCAGTTCTGACTGACCGCTCATTTCCAGCTGGATTGGCAGGGTTTCTTTGGTCACCCGTACACCCATGGAACTCAGTTCGTGCCGGCGTTTAGTCACCGGGTTCCAGACCAGGATATCGCCATTCAGGCCATGCATCTGTCGTCCGTCTTTGGATACTGTTTCAGTGACCCAGTCATCATAATCGGCCGCCCGCAGTTCGTGTGGGTAGCCGTCCGCCAGGGTCCAGCCGATGCCATAAATGAAAACAGCGGGGAATTCCTGGATCAATCGGGTCTCGCGTTCTTTACGCGGCAGCTCCGGGTACATTGCCAGGATATCTTCAGCATGGATGAATTTCAGCTCATCCGGCAGGTCTGGATAGCGCGAATTTCTGAGTTGCGGGAACATTTCCTGAACGTGTTTTTCTGCGCCTTTAAAGACTTTCCAGATACTTTGAATAGCATCAGTCAGGTATTCCAGGCTGCGCTGGTCTTCCGACATGACTTTTTCCCAGTCCCATTGGTCGACATAGGCGCTATGGTCATGATCGAGGAAATAATCCTTGCGAATGGCTTTCATATCCGTGCAGATACCTTCACCCATATCACAGCCAAACATTTTCAGTGCGATGCGTTTCCACTTGGTTGCTGCCTGCACAACTTGTGCCTGGATAGGTGTTTCCAGTCCCAGGCCGCAGGGAAACTCTACCGGTGTACGCGAACCATCGCGATCTAGCATATCGTTAACACCGCTCTCGCGGTCAACAATTAAAGGCACTTGAACCATAAACAGGTTCAATTCCTTGCACAGGTTTTCTTCGATGTAATTTTTGACCGCAAACAGGGCCTGCATGGTTTCTTTCGGGGTGAGTATTGATTCATACCCCTGGGGTAAAACCTTTGCTACTTCTTCATAGGTGCTGATTCCTGGACCAGCGAGATCTGCTTGTTTTCCTGACATGATTGACACTCCTTATTAGAAGATTATCCATATCACATACTGAACTCTGTAACCGAAGTTGCCATGACGTGGGTCAATCTGCCAGGCTGTAAATGTAATACGCGGAATGACCCTCAGTGCCAGGTGCGGTTATATGCTGCCTATTGACCCTGGTCATGAAAGGTCTATATTTCAGGCACAAACTATCGCAGTATATTGTATTCAACCCCCCGATCTGCTTAAATTAGAAGTAGTACTTATTCTTTTACCGTGACCGTGGTGAAAGGAGGAGCAGTCGGTGATGAGCATTAAGTCTCCTGGATCGTTGATCAACAGGCTCGGGATGTATTTCCTGATGGCAGTCTTTTTGCCCGGCTTTGTCAGCGCACAGGGCGAACAACAGGCGGCCCCCTCAGACCAGAAGACCACAGCTGACCAGCCTGATCACAGGGCGGTCCTGGTGGATGTGCAGGGTCCGATAGGACCGGCCACAACAGACTTCCTGGTCAATTCACTTGAGCACGCCGCAGCCCAGAACGCGGAGCTGCTGATTATTCGCCTGGATACACCGGGCGGCCTGGATGCATCTACCCGGGATATCGTCAAGGCTATTTTGAATTCACCTGTGCCGGTTGCAACCTTCGTTGCACCAGAGGGTGCCCGGGCGGCCAGTGCGGGTACTTATATTCTCTATGCCAGTCACATTGCTGCCATGAGCCCTGCGACCAATGTTGGGGCGGCTACACCGGTTTCTATAATCCCCACTAAAGCGCCGCCGCGGAAGGAAGGGCAGGCTGGGGATGAAAAGGATTCTACGGCGGCAGATCCGGTCGATGCCATGAGCCGCAAAGCTATCAACGATGCCGTGGCCTATGTGCGTGGACTGGCTGGCAAGCACAATCGTAATGTTGACTGGGCGGAGTTGGCGGTGCGCGAGGCGGCCAGTATTACTGCGAAAAAGGCGCTGGAGATCGGTGTGATCGACCTGATTGCCAAAGATATTCCCGACTTACTTGAACAGGTGCATGGCAAAACCGTCAATGTCCAGGGCCGGGATCGGGTTATGGATACCAGATCACTGTTGGTGGAACAGCTTGAACCAGGCTGGAAAAGTGAATTACTGGCGGTGATTACCAATCCCACAATGGCCTATTTACTGCTGCTGATTGGTGTTTACGGACTCATGCTGGAGGGCTATAACCCCGGTGCGATCTTGCCCGGTGTGGTTGGCGCCATTTGCCTGCTAATTGCCCTGTACGCATTTCAGATGCTGCCGGTGAACTATGCGGGTTTAGCCCTGATTATTCTGGGAATAATCCTGATGATTGGCGAAGCCATAGCCCCCAGTTTCGGGGTGCTGGGAATAGGTGGCATCATTTCCATAGTGATAGGCTCGATTATCCTGATTGATACCGACGTGCCGGGGTACATGGTCTCGCGACCCCTGATTGGTGCTATTGCCCTGACCAGTGCATTGGGATTGATGGCCATCATTGGCATCGCGATGAAAGCCAGGTACAGGCCGGTAGTTTCAGGACGTGAACAGCTGGTTGGTGCTGAAGGCACGGCTCTGCTGGCCTTTGACAACCAGGGTGATGTATTTGTGCACAGCGAACGCTGGAACGCGGTTACTGAAGCACCGTTACGCGAGGGAGAGGTAATCATAGTTACCGGAATCGACGGGCTGACATTGAAAGTTCGCCCCGGCGACGGGCAGGTTTCCGGCACATGAATTGATAAAGGAGTTGGGTCATGTTTGAATATTTCTTTGGCATAATTGGATTAGCCGTGTTGGGCATTGTACTCAATGCCATCAAGATCTTGCGTGAATACGAGCGCGGGGTGGTTTTCCAGCTCGGCCGATTCTGGAAGGTAAAAGGACCCGGATTGATCATTGTCATCCCGGTGATCCAGCAGATGGAGCGGGTGGATTTGCGGGTCATCGTAATGGATGTGCCCAAGCAGGACGTCATCTCGCGCGACAACGTATCGGTGAATGTCAACGCGGTGGTTTATTTCCGCGTCATTGATCCGGAAAAATCAATCATCCAGGTAGAGAAATACTATGATGCCATCAGCCAGTTGGCACAGACAACACTGCGTTCGGTATTGGGTCAGCATGAACTGGATGAAATGCTGTCTGAGCGAGATACTCTTAACAGAGATATCCAGTCCATTCTGGATCGCCAGACTGATGCCTGGGGCATCAAGGTGTCGAACGTGGAGATCAAGCATGTGGATCTGGACGAAAGCATGATTCGCGCTATCGCCAAGCAGGCCGAGGCAGAACGCCAGCGTCGCGCCAAGGTTATCCATGCTGTGGGTGAAAGGCAGGCTGCCAAGGAACTGGTGGCAGCGGCGAAAACACTCAGCATCGAGCCACAGGCCATCCAGTTGCGTTACCTGCAGACACTCACAGAGATCGCCACCGACAATAGTTCGACCATCGTGTTCCCACTGGATCTGGTTGAAAAAATCAGAAAGACCATTAACTGAAGTCAGTTAGATAGTCACAGGAACAACGGATAAGTAAGACTCAAATTACAGGAGTATCAACCTATGAATCCAATCTGGATACTCGTTGCAAACCAGGCTGAAGCACGAATTTACTCAGCAAGCCGACTGTCTGAAAAGCTTACACCGGTACATACCCTCACTCATGCAGAGGGAGCAGCTCACGTCGGCGACCTGACCGATGATGAACCCGGCCGGGTGCATGACCGCATGGGACCGGCCCGGCATAGTATGGAGCCAGGTGCAGGAATAAAAGCAGGGCATCGCCGCCGATTTGCTAAGGAGATTGTTGCCCGGCTGGAAGCCGCGCATATGCAGGGTGAGTTTAACCGCCTGGTGATACTCGCAGCCCCCGCGATGCTTGGCGCGATCCGTAAGGCCATGTCCACAGATATTTCCAGCACCGTTATTAAAGAACTTTCGAAAGATGTTGTCGGCCAGGGGTTAGACAAGATCCAGGAACAGCTGAGGCGGGCATTCACGAATAAATCAGAGGTTCATTAAGTAATAGACGGCAATTCAGGGATTCATTAGCCATGTTTGCTCAACTGCTGCACGAATGTAAACCGGTTTCAGAAAGACCGCTTGTGTGGACTGATGTGCAGCGGCCAAACGCAGCTGCCGGGGAAATACTCATCAAAGTACATACCTGCGGGATCTGCCGGACTGATTTGCATGTTGTCGAGGGTGAACTTGATCCTGCAAGATATGCTCTACCGCTTATTCCTGGGCACCAGGTTGTTGGCAGTATCGAATCTGTAACCGAAAACTCCCTGCTGCGGCCCGGTCAGCGGGTTGGTGTGCCCTGGCTGAACAAAACTTGCGGCAGCTGCCGATTCTGCCGCTCCGGACGGGAAAATCTGTGTGAACACCCCGAATTTACCGGCTGGACGCGCAACGGCGGTTTCGCAGAGTACGTGACTGCACCTGCAGATTTCGTTTATGAGCTACCAGAGCAGATGTCTGATATTGAGGCAGCGCCATTGCTATGTGCCGGGATTATTGGCTACCGTTGTCTGCGTCAGTGTGAGCTGGAGAGTTGGGCGGGAGCAAAATTGGGCCTGTACGGCTTTGGTGCCGCCGGCCATATCGCGATCCAGATTGCCAGGCATCGTGGTGCGGATGTGTACGTCTGTACGCGTGACCATGAACGCCATCAGAAGCTGGCTGAAGAACTTGGGGCAAGCTGGGTTGGCGGGGCATTTGCGGTACCACCGGTGAAACTCGATGCGGCAATCATTTTCGCCCCGGCCGGTGAAATCGTTCCGGCTGCACTCAGTGCCCTGGATCGAGATGGATGCCTGGTACTCGGTGGAATCCATATGAGTAACATTTCGGAATTTGCATACCAGGATATCTATTGGGAGCGGGTCATACGCTCAGTTGCCAACAACACCAGGGCTGACGGCAGAGAGTTTATTGCAGAGGCAGTAGCCGCGGGTATAAAGACACATACAGAGGTATTCCCGATGGCAGATGCCAATGCGGCATTGTTGGCACTGAAGCAGGATGCTATCAAAGGTGCAGGTGTGCTGCTTATTGACTCCTGAGGTTCAGTTTTTTGCTTCAAAGTCACTGCACACAAGCCATATGATCAAAATGAGGCTGGTTTAAACCCACTCTACAAGCAGAATTAAAACCCCATCAACTAATTCACTAATAATTGACCTGGGTCATTTACATTTTTCCTGTTAGGCAGAATGTATATGTTGATAAGGCAGAAAAAACAGCTTCAGCTATTTTGTATAGCTGGCCGTGGGGAGGTTGGGGAATACAATCTGAAAGGAGAATATACCATGACCGCAAAAACTAAAACTCAGAAAAAGGTAAAGATTCAGGTAAAGGAAAAACCCGAAACTAAAGTAAAGAATGCTGAAGCAGGGAAAATGGAGTCCCTCCTGCCCGGTATACACCATGAGATAGAGGATATAGTAGCCCGTGTCCTTGGTAATTGGCCGCGGTTCAGTTCAGAAATGCACTGGCCGGAATTCGACATACTTGGAAAAATCGATCTACCGAAGCGTTTGGCGGGTGTCCGCAATCATCCCAGCGTTGACTTCTCCGAAATTGATGGCGGCTATGAATTAACCGCAGAATTGCCAGGCATGGGTGAGGAAGACGTGGAGTGCACCTTGTTCGGGAACATGTTGGCCGTGAAAGGCGAAAAACTGGAAGAAAAGGAAGAAGAGAAGAAAGGTTACTACTTCAAGGAACGGCACTATGGTTCCTTCATGCGCAACTTCACACTTCCGGAAGATGTAGATGTCGACAAGATAGATGCCACGGTCTCGGCTGGTGTTCTGCGGGTTTTCATGCCCAAATCTGAGAAAAAGCAGAAATCACGAAAGATTGTGGTGAAAAAGTCCTGACATCCTTCAGGTGATGGCTATGGATCTGCCTGTAAAAAATCGTAAAGCCGCTGGCGAGGCACTGGCACAAGCCCTGCAGGAATACGCTGGGCGTGATGATGTTTTTGTGCTGGCCTTGCCACGAGGTGGTGTGCCTGTGGCAGTCGAGGTCGCCAAAGCTCTGGACGCCGGACTGGATTTGATGCTGGTGAGAAAACTCGGAGTGCCGGGGCAGAAAGAACTGGTCATGGGGGCGATCGCCAGTGGCGGTAGCAGAGTGATGAATGAGGCTGTGGTTCGTAGCCTCAACATCAGTGAAGAGGCTATCAAACAAGTGGAAGAGGCAGAGCGCAAGGAACTGCGGCGCCGCGAGCAGGCTTATCGGGGAGAACGCCCCTGGCCCGTGCTGGCGGGGTGTTGTGTGATCCTTGTAGATGACGGCCTGGCAACGGGTGCCACCATGCGGGCTGCTGTAGATGCGGTGCGCCAGAGCGATCCGGCGCACCTCGTTGTCGCTGTGCCGGTAGCACCGGCAGACACTTTGGAAATGCTCGCCAGGCAGGTTGATAATCTGGTCTGCCTGGCAGTTCCGGAGTATTTCAGGGCGCTTGGGCTCTGGTATGTTGATTTTTCCCAGGTCAGTGATGATGAAGTACGTCATCTTCTTGAAAAGACATGGAACGAATGAGGTGGATCACATGACGGAAGTAATTGTACAGGCTGGTAGGGTGCCGCTGGATGGTAGTCTGATTGTGCCCGATTCAGCGAAGGGACTGGTGGTGTTTGTTCACGGTAGCGGCAGCAGTCGCTTCAGTCCACGCAATCAATATGTTGCCGGTGTTTTGAACGAGGGTGGCCTGGCTACCCTGCTGTTTGACCTGCTGACTGCTGACGAAAATGAAATCGACATATTGACCCGTGAGCTGCGTTTTGATATTGGCCTGCTCAGTGAACGGATTACCGCAACCCTGGACTGGTTAACCGACCAGGAGGCGGTATCCGGCCTGCCCATCGGTCTGTTTGGTTCCAGTACCGGTGCTGCCGCTGCACTCTATGCCGCAGCGGCGCGGCCCGAGCAGGTGTCTGCCGTGGTCTCCCGCGGTGGGCGTCCTGACCTGGCAATGGAAGCCTTGCCAGAGGTAAAGGCAGCAATCCTTATGCTTGTGGGAAGCCTGGATTATTCGGTGATTGAAGTGAACCGTATTGCAGCAAAAGCCCTGCAAGCCCCGTGTCAGATTGAGATCATTGATGGGGCAACGCATCTTTTCGAGGAATCCGGCAAGCTTGAACAGGTTGCCGCCCGGGTCCGGGACTGGTTTCTGGAAGCTCTGGCAGTTGCGACAGTGTAAATACCTGGTGGCCAGCCAGCACCGGCAGCTGTCCAGTTATTGTGGGTTATGGGAAAAGAGTAAGGAGCATGTTCTTGCTGTTCCCAAAACCGGTTTCTACAAAGTATGATTTTGAATTAAGGTTAAGTTGTATCTGTTAATTAGCTGAACCAGGGTTGAATAATATGATCGATTCACAAATCACCGACAAGCTGTTTTCTCACCTTGTTATGCTCAGGCGCTGGTTCCATCAACACCCTGAATTGGCTTTCGATGAAGCTAACACAGCCCAGAGAATCATTACCGAGCTTGAACATCTCGACATCGCGTATGACTATGCTGGTGTTGGACATGCCGTTATCGGCCGAATCAGGGGACAGGATCCCGACAAATCGACGATTGGCTTGCGTGCGGAGATGGATGCGCTGCCGGGTACAGAGTCCACCGGTGCGTCATACACTTCGATTAATCCTGGGAAAATGCACGCCTGCGGCCACGGTGCGCACATGGCTATGCTGCTTGGTGCGGCTGACATGCTGGTAAAAAATCCTCCGCCAGGGCCGGTAAACTTGATTTTTCAGCCGGCTGAGGAAAGCGGTGGTGGGGCAAGAACAGCGATTACCGACGGCGCATTACAAAATGTGGTGGCCATATTCGCCGGGCATGTAACCCACGAGTATGTGACCGGGCAAATCATGGTGCGCGATGATCTGGTCACTGCGCAGTCCGACCGCTTTGTTATTCGAATTCGAGGCAAGGGCGGGCACGGTGCACGACCACATGAGACTACCGATGCGATCGTCATCAGTGGTTTTTTGATCACAGCATTGCAGACACTGGTATCGCGCGAAACCAACCCGCTGCATTCGGCCGTGGTTACCATCGGCAAAGTCCGTGCTGGCTCGGCCGCCAACATAATTGCCGAGGAGGCGGAACTTGAGGGATCTATTCGTACCTTCAGGTCGGAAGTCAGGCGCCACATTCACCACGGCATGGAACGCATGATTGGCGCCGTGGCCGAGCTGCATAATGCCGAGATCGAGATCAGTATTAGCGAGGGTTATCCATCGGTGGTTAATGAGCCCGTGGCGACTGCGGTGGCGCGTAAGGCAGCCAGAGAGATTGTCGGCGATGAAAATGTCGTCGTATCGGAGTTTCCAAGTATGGGCTCCGAGGATTTTGCCTACTACCTCGGCAACGTTCGTGGTGCTTTTGTGCGTTTTGGCGCGCGAGCCACTGACTGGGAGCCGGTGCCTCTACATAACCCCGCATTTGATATTGATGAGAAAGTACTTGCCATCGGCGCGAATTTCTATAATCGTGTCGCCCGCCTGGCGCACGCTCAGATAGCCCATGATCAGACAGGAGAACTTATCAATGGAGTTTAACTGCTGCTCTGAACCAAGCGTGGGTGTTGAATGGGAACTGCAGCTTGTTGCTGCACAATCCCTGGATTTGTTTGACGGTATATTGCCGTTGATGAAGTTTTTTCCTGACACAGAGTTTGTTAAACCCGAATGCATCCAGTCCTGCGTTGAACTGACAAGCTGTATTGCAGATACAAGTGAGACGGCGGTCAAACATATTGAGCAGTCATTGAGCAGGACCCTGCATCGCTGTAGTGAGCTGGAAATGAGCGTGATTGGTGCCGGGACACACCCTTTTTGCCGACGGCTTGCATTAATTACACCAACTGAGCGTTATATGCGAATTGAAGAAAGTGCCGGTTATCTGGCACATACACAAATTACCTTCAGTACGCACGTGCATATTGGCATGCGCTCCGGTAACGAGGCGATGCGCGCGATGTCGCGTTTAATTCCGGCATTGCCAGCGTTCATCGCCCTGTCCGCCAACTCTCCATTCTGGCGTGGCCACGAGACCGGGCACGCCGCATACCGGCATCGTATCCTCGCGGCTGCACGTAATTATGGTTTGCCGGTTGCGTTCCGTGACTGGTCGGACTTTAAAGGCTTCTACCGTGCCGCGCTGAAATCAGGAATGATCAGGAGTTTCAAGGGCATTCACTGGGATATTCGCCCGCACCCCGATTTTGGTACTCTTGAGATACGTACTATGGATGCAGCCTCCGACCTGCAGACCCTACGTGCCCTGACTGCATTTGCCCGCGTGATGACCGTGTGTATGGCCCGGGCTGAAGAGGATGAAGTAAGCCGGGTGCTAGCACTTGAACTTCCCGCGTGGATCGAAAAGGAAAACTGCTATCGTGCCAGTCAGTGCGCCCTCAATGCCGAAATCATATACAACAAAAAGGGTGATCACAGACCGTTGCGTGGGCTGACTGAAGACCTGATCAGTTTCTGCGAGCCGATTGCCGAGGAGCTTGGTGAGAGTAAAAATCTTGGGCTTGCACGGCAAATCCTGTTAGCTGAACCCGGTTACACACGTCAGCTGGAAATCTTTTCCGAAAATCGCTCAACAGCTGCAGTTACGAAGGATCTGGAGAGCCGGTTACTAAACGAAGGACAAGCAATATTTGTGGCTCCTGACAATACTGCATGCCAATAGGCGAACGCCTGGTAAGTATCGTGGAAAGCCATTTAGCACCTATACAAACATGAACCCGGATATCTGAGGATGTAAATATGAAATGGTCATACAAGATTGCAGACATTGCGGGTATCAAGATCCAGGTGCACTTCACTTTTCTGATTATCATCGCCTGGTTTTCACTGGCCTACTGGCAACTGGAAGGCACGCTAAGTGCTGTCTTTGAAGGCGTAACTTTCATCCTCGCGCTATTTTTTTGTGTCCTGTTACATGAGCTGGGCCATGCCTTCACGGCAGCTGGTTTTGGAATCAGGACTCGAAGCATTACCCTGTTGCCCATTGGCGGTGTCGCGCTTATTGAAAAAAACCCTGATGACCCCCGTCAGGAGATCCTCATTGCACTTGCCGGCCCGGCTGTAAGTTTTAGTATCGCCACACTGCTGTGGCTTGTGTTGACTGTTACCGGCAGGCTGGTGCCCATAGAAGAATTGGGTGTAGCAGGTGGACCGTTCCTGCAGCGCCTGATGATCGTGAATTATCTGATCGCGATGTTCAACCTGATTCCCGCTTTTCCTATGGATGGGGGGCGGGTGTTCCGGGCATTCCTGTCCCTGGGTATGGAAGCTACCAGGGCCACTCGCCTGGCTGCGGGTTTAGGTCAACTCATTGCCATCATGTTTGCAGTGCTTGGCCTCATGTATAACCCATTCCTCTTCTTTATCGCGATTTTTATCTGGTTCGGAGCAGCAGCGGAAGTGAGTGTCGCGACAATCAAACATGCTTTGTTGGATGTATTGGCAGCTCAGGCCATGTTGACGAATTTCCAGACACTAAAGCCGGGTGACACCCTCGCAAAGGCCATCGAGTTGACATTGTCTGGTTCACAGAAGGATTTTCCAGTAATGGAAGGCAATAAAGTTATCGGTATGCTGGCGCAGTCCGACTTGCTCCGTGGCTTGAAGCAGGGCGGTGATCAGCTGGAGGTTGCCAGGGTGATGCTGAATGAGATTATTGATGTACATCCACAGGATCGCATGGGGCAGATTCTGGACATGATGCAGGGAAAACCGCAGGGGCTGGTAACCGTGTCTGAAAGCGGTCAATTAAAAGGCATCATCAATTTCGACAATGTTTTTGAATTGCTCCGCATCCAGGCGGCTATAGAAGGCAGCCATTCCGCTTCGAGCCAGCTGCGAATATAAGACAATGCTCGAACAGACAGGGCTATAGAGGTTATTTGCTGGGCAGTCGGATGCTTAAACTGTTTTAATATCGGGCTGGCCTTGTACTTTTAGATCAAAAACATCATCGCGGCTGTAGTGGCCGGTCACATCAAAGTCCATGCGGCTGCGTACCAGTTCATCAAGATCCACTTCGGCAGTCAAAATGCCTTCTTCACCATAAAGCGGGCCGGCCAGGATCTCGCCTAAGGGCGATACGATTACGCTGCCGCCCCTTGAGAGTACTTCGGGCCTGTCTTCGGCAAGTTCGGTCTGCAAGTGTTCCGGAAAATCACTTTTAGTAAAATACTGGTTACAGCCGATCACATAGCAGCGGCCCTCAAAGGCAATATGCTGCATAGTGGCGTTCCAGGAGTCACGCGAATCTGCTGTTGGCGCGAGGTAAATCTCAACACCTTTGTTATACATTGCCATTCTTGCCAGGGGCATGTAGTTTTCCCAGCAAATCAAACCGCCGATTTTTCCAATCACGGTGTCGAAGGTACACAGGGTTGAGCCGTCTCCTTCACCCCAGACCAGGCGTTCTGCTGCAGTTGGTTTAAGTTTACGGTGTTTGCCCAGCAAGGTCCCGTCCGGCCCGAAATACAACAGGGTGCAGTAAAGTGTTTTGTTGACCTTATCGCGTTCAGTAACACCTACGCTGAGGAACACCTTGTTCTGCCTGGCGCATTCTCCAAGTTTATCGGTATAAACTCCGGGAACTTCGACACTATTTTGCCAATATTTCTGGAACTGATCCCGTCCGGCTTCTGTCCTGCTGCCAACAACGGTACCAAAGCCCAGACCAGCAGGGTAGCCGGGAATAAAGGTTTCGGGAAAAACGATCAGCTTGCAGTCAAGGCCTGCGGCTTCCCCGGTGAGGGCGATGACCTTTTCGACTGATGCCTCAAGGTCAAAAATTACCGGGGTTGCCTGAACACAGGCCACTTTAAATTTTCTGGTTTTAGTCATAATGCTGATTCCTGAGAAACCCTGATTTATACTGTCTCGCTCACAGTATTGTAATGTATTCTCCTTTATATATTGGAATATGCTGGATATACAGGAGTTTAAGCTATGCCCACAATACGACCTTTTCACCTTGCAATAGCAGTTAATGATCTTCAGCAGGCACGCTTGTTTTACATTGAAATACTTGGCTGTAGTGAGGGTCGCAGTACCACGCACTGGGTGGATTTTGATCTTTTTGGCCACCAGCTGGTTTGTCATCTTGATAAAACTAAACAGACGGTGGAGCGCTTGTGCAGTGCAGTTGATGGCGATGCTGTTCCGGTACCGCACTTTGGCGTCATCCTGAGTATGGAAGACTGGAGAAACCTCAGGGACCGGCTGATTGCCACCGAATTGGAGTTCGTGATAGAACCCCGTATCCGTCTTCAGGGTAAGCCGGGCGAACAAGCCACCATGTTCTTTACCGACCCTGCCGGGAATGCACTGGAGTTCAAGGCCTTTTCAGAAGACAGCAAGATTTTCGAGAAATAGCAAGACTCAGGACTTTGATGATTAGACTAATTCATTAGCTGCTGACTGCAGCTGTATCTCAGTACTCCTTTCAGCCTGCAGCGTACAGGATTGATCTCAAAAAGACCTTCCAGCCTTTATTGTTATAGCGTTTTGATACAAACTTACGGACGTTAATAAATAATTTTGAACCACCCACGGACTATTAAAAATATGAACACAATCATAAAAGCCGCTGCATTGGGGCTGATGCTCGTTGTATCGGGAAATTCTATTGCTGATGTCTCAGAACAGGCAGGAAAAATCCTCCCTTACCCAATCTACCAGCACAAAATGGCCAATGGCCTGAATGTGGTTACGGTTCCATTTGATTCGCCGGGACTGGCAGCATTTCACATCATTACCCGGGTTGGCGCCAGGAATGAGGTAGAACCGGGGGTGACCGGGTTTGCACACTTCTTTGAGCACATGATGTTTCGTGGTACAGATAAGTATCCCAAGGAAAAATACAGCGCTGCACTGAAATCAACCGGGGCTGCGGCTAATGCCAATACCACCCAGGATAGAACCGCATACCATATGACTGGTAATGCGGATAAGCTGGAACTGATGTTTGAGCTGGAATCAGACCGTTTCCTGAATCTTAACTACTCCGAGCATGAGTTCAAAACAGAAGCGGGCGCAGTGAAAGGTGAGTACACCAAGAATTTTGCCAGCCCCTACAGTCAGATCAATGAAAAGCGTGCTGAAACCGCATTTACTACACATACCTACTCACATACCACCATGGGTTATTTCAAAGACATCGTTGATATGCCCAATCAATTCGAATATTCAAAAGTCTTTTTTGATCGCTATTATCGGCCTGAATTCAACACCATCCTGGTGGTCGGCGATGTGACCCCAAAACAGGTCAATGCCCTGGCTGAAAAGTACTTTGGCAAATGGGAGCGTGGCAGTTATAAATCTGTGGTGCCGGTAGAGCCTGAGCAGGAAGAAACCCGTTATGTTCATCTGCAAAACGGCACTATTCCAGCTTATTTAAGCATGAGTTTTAAAGGTCCTGCTTTTAGTGATACGAAAATCGATATGCCGGCGCTGGATGTGCTGGCATCAATAGTATTTTCCAATACTTCGGGTTTATATAAAAAACTGGTTATTGATGAACAGAAAATTCGCTTTATTGCCGGCGGTGCGGGTGATAGTCGCGACCCCAACCTGTTTACTATCCAGGTATCCATGGTCGAAAAAGATGATATGGCTTATGTAATGGCTGAGATTGAAAAAGCCATTGCCAAAGTTAAAACCCAGGATGTTGATGCTGCATTGCTGGCGACTACCAAATCCAATCTGAAATACAGTTTCGCCATGGGTATTGATACTCCCGGAGCGATTGCCCAGTCTTTGAGCCACTATATCCAGTTAACCGGGGACCCGGAATCGATTAACCGGTTATATGCCCTCTACGACAAGGTTACCGCTGAAGACATAAAAATGGTTGCCAACAAGTACTTCAAAATGGAGCACCTGACGATCGCCACCATCTCTGATGATGAAAAAGGAGCGCTGAAATGAAATTACTGAATAGCCTGCTTGCTCTTCTTTTGCTGCTGTTAACTTTTCAGGTCCAGGCGATTGATATCGTTGAGCTGAAACAAGCCAATTCCAACAAGGTTGTCTTCAAAGTTCGTTTCGATAACGGTTCAGTTGCTGACCCGGTTGATAAAAAAGGCCTGACCTTTGCTACTGCATCACTGATGTCGCAAGGCGGCGCTGGTGGTATCAGTTACTCAGATATCCAGGACAAAATGAAACCCTGGGCGGCTGCTTACTTTGCCTCGGTTGATAAACAGGTCACCACCTTTACCTTCCAGGTTCCTGTCGATTTTGTTGATGAATTTTACCCGCTGGTGAAAAATGTCCTGCTGGCTCCTGACTTCAACGATAAAGATTTCAGCCGGGTAATGAAAGCCCAGCAAAACTATGTGGAACAGGTGGTACGTGCTTCTTCAGATGAAAATTACAGTAAGTTTGCGCTTGAAGACCAGTTGTTCCGTGGTGGCAATATGCAGAGCTTGCTGCAGGGGACATCGGCCTCGGTTAAGGGCATCAGTCTTGATGACATCAAAGCCCAGTACCGGAAAGCATTTACCCGCAATAATGTCAGCATTGGTATTGCCGGTAACTACAGTGATGCTTTGCTGAATCAATTTAAGGCTGATATGGCAAAGCTATCAGACGCCAAATTCACAGCTGTTACCCCTTCAAAGGCAAATACGGCTGATGGTATAGAAGTAGAAATTATTGCTAAAGACGGTGCTTTTGGTTCAGCCATATTTACCGGGGCAGCATTGGAAATTACCCGCGCTGATGATGAATTTGCCGCGCTGATGATCGCCAATTCATGGATGGGTGAGCATCGCAAATCTTATTCACGCCTGTATCAGAAAATTCGCCAGACCCGCTCCATGAACTATGGTGATTATTCTTATATTGAATGGTACAGTCAGGGCGGTCGTCATCAGTTGCCTCCATCAGGCGTGCCACGCTCATCCAACTACTGGTCCATCTGGATCCGGCCGGTGCAGATTGCTTCCCAATTGAAATCACAATACCCTGAACTGGCCGATCTTAACATCGGGCATGCCCATTTCGCCCTGCGCCTGGCAATCCGTGAATTTGACCTGCTGATTAAAAACGGTATGAGCAAAGAAGAGTTTGCAGCTACCCGGACTTTCCTGCGCAGTTACACAAAACTGTATGCACAAAGTCCTGCACAGCAGTTGGGCTGGTTAATGGACTCGCATTTCTACGGGCGTAAAGATTACCTGGCGGAACTGGACACATTATTGAAAAATGCCTCTCTTGAAGATGTTAACAAGGCCTTGCGCAAGCATTGGCAAACAGACAATATGTTCGTCACCATCATCACCGATGCCAGTGAGGCTAAACCGCTGGCTGACAGCCTGATCAACAATACGCCATCACCAATGAGTTACTCAAACCTGGTTAAATCCGGTTTGCCTGCTGAGGTGTTGGCTGAAGATG